>NZ_JBHSRW010000188.1:0-4549 GCF_042659205.1 Leucobacter soli | reverse complement strand
GTCGCGGCCTCCCGGCTCCGGCGCAGCTGGGCGCCGAGTCCCCCGGAGGTCAGCTCCAGCACCCGCGTGGTGGCCCAGAAGGCCGCGGCGGGTGCCCCGGGTCGCGAGCACTCCAGGCTGATCTCGCCGAGGTGCAGTTCGTCCGAGGTGAAGTAGGTGTAGGGCGAGTCGTGCAGGTAGAGGCTGCCGACCGAGGGATCCGCGAAGAGCACGCTGCCGCAGCCGAAGGCCTGCAGGCCGTGCTTGTGCGGATCGACCACGATCGTGTCGGCCTCGGGGAGCGCGCGGAACGGCGCCGGATCGACGGTCGGATCGTCGCCCGCGAGCAGCACGTGGAAGCCGCCGTACGCGGCGTCGACGTGCACGCGCACGCCGTAGCGCCGGCCGAGCTCGAGAATGCGGTGGACCGGGTCGAGCGCGCCGAGACTCGTCGTCCCGAGCGTCGCGACGACCAGCGACACCCCGCCCTGCTCGAGGCGCCGCTCGAGCGCCTCGACGTCCATGCGCCCGCCCTCGTCCTGAGGCACCGTCTCGTGCTCCATGCGCAGCAGCGCGCACATCCGCTTGTGCGTGTAGTGCGCGGCCTCGCTCGAGAGCACCACCCCCTCGGGACGGAGCTCCCGAGCGACGAACAGCGCCTCGAGATTGGCGATCGTGCCCGAGGAGGTGAGGTGGCCGAGATGCTGCGGCATGCCGAACATGCGCGCCAGATCGGCCACCGCCTCCTTCTCGAGGTGGGCCGTGGCGGGCCCCCCGTCGAGCGCGTGGTTGTTGGGGTTGATCAGGGCGGTGACGGCGTTCGCCGCCCACGCGACCGGGTGGGGGGGCTTGAGGATCTGACCGATGTACCTCACGTCGCCGTAGGGGTACATCTCGCCGAGCCGGCGGCCGAGCTCGGCCAGGGCCTCGCGCGCGTCGGCGTCGCTCCCGCCATCGGCCGGGGAGTCGGCACGAGCCGCACCGCCCTCGGCCGCCCAGAGCGAGCCGAGCGGCAGCAGCTGCTGCGCGCGCTCCACGATCGCATCGACGAGCTCCGGGTCGAGCGCCACGGTTTGCTCCTGCACGTCAGACACCTTCAGCCTCCCGGGCGGTTCAGTAGATCGACCAGATGGTGTCGCTGGGCTTCCCCGTGCCGCGCAGCTCCGCGAGCTGCGCGATGACGGGGCCGGACTCGGCGAGGAAGGCGCGGAGGCCCTCCTCCGACTCCCACTCGTCGATGTCCATGATCTCGTTGCCGCGGTACACGCGACGATGCGAGATGTTGCCGTGGCGCTTGAGCGACTCGCCCAGCTGGGCGCGGAGCTCGGGGTAATCGGCGTCGACTTGACGCACGCGCTCGATGTCGGCGTCGGGGATGCGGACGGTGACGATGATGGACATGGTGCTCCTTCTATTGCGTATGAGTGTGGGGCGAGCTGCGGCTCGACGGGGTCGGTCCTCGGCTGAGTCAGTCCTCGACGGGGACGCGCAGCTCGGGGATGTGGGCGGTGCGGATGTCGACCGGGCCGACGCCCTCGACGATCGACTGCGGCACGAACTTGGGCTCCCCCGCGATGGCGCCGTACTCGCTGACCGTGCGGTAGCCGGCGCGCGAGCTCTTGTCCCAGGAGGGCTTGCCGCCCGGCTCGCGGAAGCGCGGCATGACCTCCTCCGCGAAGATCGTCAGGTTCTTGCGGGCCATCCAGTCGGGCATGGTCCACATGTCGCCGGTCAGGTTCAGGCGGCCGGCTCCCATCTTGGTGGTGATCTCCTCGATCCGCTCGGCCACCGTCGAGGGCGAGCCGACGATGAACTGACCGCTCTCGAGCCCCTCCTCGTAGGTCGTCGTGCTGATGTCCTTGCTGCGGTAGCCGCCGCCGGCGGCCATGCCACGCAGCGAGGGGATCGTCACGTGGCCAGGCGGGAACGAGTCGTGGAACGGCGAACCGAGCGAGTTCTGCAGCAGCGACATCACGTGCGCCTCCGCCTCCTGCCGGGCCTGCTTGTCGGTCTCGGCGACGTAGACGTGCGCGTTCGCCACGATGCGGCGCGGGTCCCACTCCTGCCCGGCCTCCTCCACCGCATCGCGGAAGATCTGGCAGTTCTTGAGCAGGATCGGCCACGGCACCAGCACCGCGAGGTAGGTGTAGCCGTTCTGCGCGGCGAAGGAAAGCGAGTCCTTCGAGCCGGCGGCCGGCACCCACGCCTCGGGATACGGGTCCTGCAGCGGCCGCGGCCACAGGTTCGCGTACTCCGTCTGGTAGAACTTGCCGTCGAAGCTGAACGGCTCCCGTTCGGTGAAGGCGCGCTTGAGGAACTCGTGCCCCTCGCGGAACTGCTCGCGGGCGTAGGTCGGGTTCATCACGCCGAGCCCGTGGTAGTTCGCGCCGATGCCCATCGGCAGACCGAAGAAATAGCGCCCGTTCGAGAGGATGTCGAGGGTCGCGACCTCCTCCGCGTAGCGCATGGGGGTGCGGTAGCTGTTGAGGATCGCGCCGACCGTGCCGATCCGCATCTCCCGCGTGTGGCTGATCGCCGCGGCGGCCATCACGATGGACTGGCCCACGAGCGAGTTCGGCCCGCCGTGCTGCTCGAGGATCACGGCGCCGTCGTAGCCAAGCTTCTCCTCGAGCTCGAAGAGGCCGAGGTAGTCCTCGAGGATGCGCTGGCCGCGCACCGGATCGTAGTAGTCGTTCGGGGTCGAGATGTAGATCGACTTGCCGATCTTGTCCCGGCGCGGGATGTAGGGGAACTTGCCCCCGTTGGCGACGTAGAATTCCAGCTTGTTCATCTTGATCAGGCCTCCGAATGCTCAGCGACGAAGTTGGTGATGGTGGTGGCGAGCACCTCGGGCGCCTGCACGAAGGGCACGTGCGAGGTGGGGATGCCGTCCGATTCGACGACCGACACGGTGGCGCCCTCGATGTAGTCGGCGTACTGCGCCGAGACGTTCACGTCCATGACCCGGTCCTCCTGCGCCAGCAGCACCTGGGTCGGCGCCGTGACGCGCCCGAGGCGACGGGGCAGCTTCCGGTCGTGCCGCGGCTGCCAGGCGAGTCGGGCCCGGGCCGTGGTCTCCTTGTAGCCCTGCACGAGCGCCTCGACGGGGTCGCCCTCCTCGATGTAGTCGGGGAACTCCTCGCCCCGCCCGTTGAAGACGCGTTCGAAGGCCTCGAAGCCCTCCTGGCGGAAGGGGTCGTTCAGGTCGGCGCCCTTCAGCCCTGCGGGGGCGATCAGCTGGAGCGACTTGATGCGCTCGGGGAAGAACACGGCGAACTCCGCAGCGATCCAGCCGCCGAAGGAATGGCCGACCACGTGCACCCGGTCGATGCCGAGCGTGTCGAGCAGGTCGGCGTAGTGCAGGACGACATCGTCGAAGCCGTCGAGCCATTCGGGCATCTCGGTGTCGCCGAAGCCGGGATGCTCGGGCGCGAGGAGGTCGACGCGCTCCGACATCTTCTCGTGGAACGGCAGCCAGCGCTGGGTGAGACCGGCGCCGTGCAGGTAGAGCACCGGCTCGCCCTCGCCCTTGCGGCGATAGGCGACGTCGAGGCCTCTCACGTCGACCTTGCTCGGCTCGGTGTAGAACGGCCAGGGCAGCGATTCACTCATGGGTTCGGACTCCTATCCACTTTGACTGCTGGTATTCGGTCTCTGGTCATCCGGTCGTCGCCCGCTCGGCGGGGTGACCCCGCCTCGCGAACCTCCGGTACGAGAACGGGGAGATCAGGCTCGATTCCTCGCCGCTCTCGACGAGTGCCGCCACACCGTCCGCCAGCGCGGGCGCGATGCCCAGGCCGTGGCCGCTCGTGCCGGCGATGAGGAGCAGCCCGTCGACCCCGGACGCACCGGCGATCGGCAGGAAGTCGGGGGTGCTGTCCATGAGCCCCGCCCACGCGGTCTCGAGCTCGACGCCGGCGAGCGCGGGCACCAGCTCGCCGAGGAGGCGCACCCCCTCCGCCGCGGTGCGGGCGTTGGGCTCGGCCTCGCTCCATTCGAAGGGTCGCAGCCCCTTGCCCGTCACCAGGTCTGCGAGATCGCCCGCGAGCGGCCTGCCGGGGTGGATCCGCATGGTGCGACGGTTCTGCCACAGCACGGGCAGCAGGCTCAGCGAGGCGCGCACATCCTCCCAGCGCACGTCGACGTCGACGAACGCCCCCATGCCGACCACGATCCGGCCGTCCGACGACTGCCGGAATCCGGCGCCGGTGACGTCCCAGACGCTCGATCGGGTGAGCGGCGCGACCGGCCTCGTGACCGAGAGCGTGCTCCGCCCGACATGCAGGGGCAGTCCGATGCCCGCGCGGCGGAGCAGCCGGGAGGACCAGACGCCCGCGGCCAGCACGACGAGCGGCGACCGGACGGTGCGCTCCCCCACCGCGACGCCCTCGATGCGCCCGCCGGCGAGCTCCAGCCGATCCACCTCGGCACCCTCGACGATCTCCACGCCGACCTCGCGCGCGAGCGCCGCGATCGTGCGCATCGCCGGGGCCGGATCCACGTGCCCGTCGTCCGGCGTCCAGCCGATGCCGACGATGCCGGGGGCGAGCCAGGGGAAGCGCTCGGCGGC
>NZ_JBHSRW010000187.1:0-4581 GCF_042659205.1 Leucobacter soli | reverse complement strand
GTCGCCGGGATGCGAGCGCGCGAGGAAGCTGCCGGGACGGAGATCCTTGTTGAGAGGGATCAGCGTGCCCGCGGCGCGGGAACCGGCCTCTCGGGCGGAGCCACCGCCGTCGACGGGGGCATCGTCCTCTCCGTCGAGCGCATGCGCGACGTGCGCGTCGATCCCGCGACCCGTACCGCCATCGTGCAGCCCGGCCTGCTGAACGCCGAGCTGCAGGCGGCCGCGGCCCAGCACGGCCTCTGGTATCCGCCGGATCCGGCGTCGTTCGAGATCTGCTCGATCGGCGGCAACATCGCGACGAACGCCGGCGGGCTCTGCTGCGTCAAGTACGGTGTGACCGTCGACTACGTGCTGGGCCTCGAGGTCGTGCTCGCCGACGGGCGGACGATCCGCCTCGGCGGCCCGCTCGTCAAAGATGTCGCGGGACTTCCCCTGGTCAAGCTGTTCGTCGGCAGCGAGGGCACGCTCGGCGTGGTCACCGAGGCGACCGTGCGGCTGCTGCCCGCACCGCCGACGCCGCGACGGATCGCCGCCTGGTTCGGGAGTTCCGAGCGCGCGGCCGCCGCGATCTCGGAGATCGCCGCCGCGATCCGGCCGAGCCTGCTGGAGTACATGGATCGCACCGCGATCGACGCGGTGGAGGATCTGCTCGCAATCGGACTCGACCGCAGCGCCGAGGCCTTCGTGCTCGCCGGCAGCGACGATCTCGACCCCGAGGGACGTGACATCGCCCGCATGGTGGAGGTCTTCCGCAGGCACGGCGCGATCCTGATCGAGGAGACCACGACCGCACGCGGCGCGGAACTCGCGCATGCGCGTCGTGCCGCGATCCCGGCAGTGGAGGCCCGCGGCCGCCTGCTGCTCTCGGACGTCGGCGTCCCGATTCCGCGGCTCGGCGAGCTGATCGCGGGGATCGAGCGGATCGCCGAGGATCGCGACACGTGCATCGCCTTCATCGCGCACGCGGGTGACGGCAACACGCACCCGCTCGTCGTGTTCGACCCCGCGGATCCCGCAGCGCAGGATCGCGCCGAAACCGCCTACGGGGAGATCATGTCCCTCGCGGTGTCGCTCGGCGGCACGATCTCGGGCGAGCACGGCGTCGGCAAGCTGAAGCGGCCGTGGCTCGAGGGTCAGATCGGGTCGGACGTGCTCGAGATCGGGCAGCGGATCAAGGATGCGCTCGATCCGCAGGGGATCCTGAACCCCGGCGCGGTCTTCGCGCCTCCCGCTCGCTGATCCTGCGGCGCTGAGGCGGCGGCACTGATCCTGTGCCGTGCTGATCCCGCAGCACTGATCCCGCAGCACTGGCGTCACGGCACTGACGCGGCAAGGTCGACGCCGCGGCTGCGCTCGCTCCCGCGAAGGTGCGGAAACGCCGAACGCCCGCCTCCTCGAAGAAGCGGGCGCTCGCGCGTCGTCTCGGGCGGAGACTCAGACCATCTTGGTGACCTGGTCGAAGCTCAGCTCGACCGGCGTCTCGCGTTCGAAGAGCGAGACGAGCACCGTCAGCTTGCCCGCGGCCGGGTTGATCTCGCTGATCGTGCCCGGCAGGCCCTCGAAGGAGCCCGACTTGATGGTGATGGTCTCACCGATCTCGAAGTCGATCTCGACGTTGCCCGCCTCCGCGGCGCCGGCGGCGGCCTTGGACTTGGCGAGCACCGGCTCGAGCTCCACGGTGCTCTTCAGCATCTCGAACGCTTCCTTGAAGCGCAGCGGCACCGGGTTGTGCGCGTTGCCGACGAAGCCGGTCACGCCCGGCGTGTGGCGGACGACCGACCAGGAGTTCTCGTTGAGGTTCATGCGCACGAGCACGTAGCCCGGGATGCGCACACGGGTGACCATCTTGCGCTGGCCGTTCTTGACCTCCATGACCTCTTCCATGGGGACCTGGATCTCGAAGATGTCGTCGACCGCGCCCATCGTCTCGCGACGGTTCCACAGGTTCGACTTCACCTTGCGCTCGTAGCCGGCGTAGCTGTGCACCACGTACCACTTGCCGGGCTTCGTGCGCAGCTCGAGCTTGAAGGCGGCGTAGGGATCCTCGGCCTCGGCATCCTCGGAGCCCTCAGCGGGGGCGGCGTCGGCCGGCGCAGTGGACGCATCGGCGGAGGCATCGGGTGCGGGCGCATCGGTCGCAGCGACCTCCACCTCGGCGTCGGCGGCATCGGCCTGGTTCGCCAGCGCGTCGAGGGCGGCGTCGAGCTCGGCCTCGGGGGTGTTGTTCTCGCTCGTCATCTGACTTCCGACTTTCTTGCTTTCGATCGCTGATCGCCCGGGGTCCGCCGCGCTGCGATCGATTCGGGCGGCGTTTCGGGCATGGTGAGAGTGTTAGAGGGGCGTGCCGAAGATGAAGACGGTCAGCCAGCCGAACGCCTGATCGAGCACCCACACCAGCGCCATCATCACGACGACGAAGCCCAGCACCACGAGCGTGTAGTTGATCAGCTCTTTTCTGGTGGGCGTCGTGACCTTCTTCAGCTCGGCGAAGACCTGCTGGATGAAGAGCACGATACGGCCGAAGAACGACTTCTTGGCGGCGCGATCAGCCCTGGCGCGCTCGACCAGACCGTCGCCGGTCTCGTCGATCTCGTTGCTGCTCACGGGCACCTGCCTTTCGTTCGCCCCGCCGTTCTGCGACTGCGGGGTATGGCAGGGCGGACAGGACTCGAACCTGCAACCTGCGGTTTTGGAGACCGCTGCGCTACCAATTGCGCCACCGCCCTATGGTCTGCCGACTCGCTGCGAACCTTCTCCTGCCCACGTGCGGATAACCGCTCGCAGGCACAAAAAATTCTGGCAGAAGTCAACTACCTCGAAAGAGTCTACGGCATCATCCCGAGCCTTGTCGAACCGCGCACCGCGCACCGGGCGGATGCCGGTCTCACCCTTCGCCGCGACGCCGGCGCGAGCCGGCCGAGCGCGCACATGCAGCCCATGCGGCCGGCCGGAGTGCGATCCACTGCCGGCAGATCGTCTCGGTCTCGGCTCCCCGTATTCCCCGCGTTCTCCGTCTCAGTAGTGGTACGGGAACGGCGACCAGTCGGGGCTCCGCTTCTCGAGGAACGAATCGCGTCCTTCCACCGCCTCATCGGTGCCGTAGGCGAGGCGGGTCGTCTCGCCGGCGAAGAGCTGCTGCCCCACGAGGCCGTCGTCGACCGCGTTGAAGGCGTACTTCAGCATGCGGATCGCCGTCGGCGACTTGCCCAGGATCTCGCGCGCCCACTCGACGCCGGTGCGCTCCAGCTCGGCGTGCGGCACCACCGCGTTGACCGCGCCCATCTCGTAGGCGCGCTGCGCGCTGTACTCGCGGGCGAGGAAGAACACCTCCCGCGCGTTCTTCTGGCCGATCTGGCGGGCGAAGTAGGCGCTGCCGTAGCCGGCGTCGAAGGATCCGACATCCGCATCCGTCTGCTTGAAATGCGCATGCTCCTCGCTCGCGATCGAGAGGTCGCAGACGACGTTCAGCGAGTGCCCGCCGCCGGCCGCCCAACCGTTGACCAGGGCGATCACGACTTTCGGCATGAAGCGGATGAGGCGCTGCACCTCGAGGATGTGCAGGCGCCCGGCCCGCGCCGCGGCCTCAGGCCCGACGGCCCGCTCGTCGTCCGAGTACTTGTAGCCGTCACGACCGCGGATCCGCTGGTCGCCGCCCGAGCAGAACGCATGCACTCCGTCCTTCGGCGAGGGCCCGTTGCCCGTGAGCAGTACGACGCCGACGCGCGGGTCGACGCGCGCCCGATCCAGCGCATCGTAGAGCTCGTCCACCGTGTGCGGGCGGAAGGCGTTGCGCACCTCGGGCCGGTCGAAGGCGACGCGTGCGATGCGGCCGTCGCGGCTCAGGTGCGCAGTGATGTCGGTGTATCCCTCGGCGCCCGGCGCGAGCTCCCACTCGGCCGGGTCGAAGAGCTCGGAGACCTGCTGTTCTGTCATGCCTCAAGCCTATGCCGGGGCACCGAGTCTGTGCGGATGGCTCGGGTTGTGCGGAGGCAGGGCGGGTGGAGCGGCGCCATTCCCCGTATTCGCGAGTGGATTCCGATGTATGCCCCCTGCATGCCTCGGTTGCCTCCTGCATGCCTCGGTGACACCCTCCGCGAGAGGCGGAAAAAGGTTCTTCTGCGGGAGAATATCCACCTTTTCCCGCCTCTCGCAGGGCGGAGGCGGATGGAGGGAGCTCGGGGAGGAGGGGCGCGGGGAGGAGAGAGGGGATCGAGAGGAACAGAGGGAGCAGGAACGGGAAGAGGCAAGGATGCGAGGATGGGGGCGTGAAGGATCAGCCGGCGCTACCCGCCATCGACGTGCGGCTGGGCGAGCTGCAGGGCGAGCTCCTGAACGAGCTCCTGGATCGTGCCCGGGTGGTCGCGATCCCGACCCGCACCCGCTTCCGCGGCATCACGGTGCGCGAGGCGGTGCTGTTCGACGCCCCGAACGGCGCGAGCGAGTTCTCTCCGTTCCCCGAATACGACGACGCCGAGGCCGCCGCCTGGCTGGCCGCGGCGATCGAGTTCGGCTGGGCGGAGCTGCCGCCGATCCGGCGCGAGCGGATCCCGGTGAACGCGACCGTGCCCGCCGTGCCCGCGG
>NZ_JBHSRW010000186.1:0-4589 GCF_042659205.1 Leucobacter soli | reverse complement strand
TCCGAGAGCTTGATGTGGGCGGGGCGAGGGTTGCGGTCCATGGGTTGCTCGTTCCTGTTGCTTCGTCGCGGGTGGGCCCTCGGCCGGCGCCGAGGCGGTCGAGACCGTGCGCAGCCTGTTCGCCACGGTGGGGCAGGTGCTCGTGGTGCGCGAGGACCAGATCAACGCGATCGCCGCCGTGTCGGGATCCGGCCCGGCCTACCTCTTCCTCTACGTCGAGGAGATGACGGCCGCCGCCCGGCGGCTCGGCTTCACGGAGGAGCAGGCCGCGGCGCTCGCCGAGGGGACCGTGGTCGGGGCCGCCGAGCTGCTGCGGCGATCGGGCGAGGACCCGGCCGAGCTGCGCCGCCGCGTCACCAGCCCGAAGGGCACGACCGAGCAGGCCGTCAACGTCCTGCAGGACGGCGGCTGGCCGGAGCTCTTCGACCGGGCGTTCGCCGCGAACATCCGCCGCTCGGAGGAGCTCTCGGCAGGCTGACCCGGGCGCGATCACCCGATCGTGGCGAAGCGCTCCACGTCGGAGGCGGAGCCCGAGACGATGATGAGGTCGTGCGGCGAGACGACCGTGTCCTGGGTCGCGTGCTGGAAGTCCTGTCCCGGGGTCTTCACCCCGACGACCGTCACGCGGTAGCGGCTGCGCACCCCGCTGTCCTTGAGCGCGCGCCCGCGGATCGAGCGCGGCGGGTACATCTTCGCGATGACGTAGTTGTCGTCGAACTGGATGAAGTCGAGCATGCTGCCGCTGAGCAGGTGGGCGACGCGCTCGCCGGCCTCGCGCTCGGGGTAGATGACGTGGTTCACTCCGATCCGCTCGAGGATCTTGCCGTGGGAGAGCGAGATCGCCTTCGCCCAGATCTGCGGGACGCCCAGGTCGACGAGGTTCGCCGCGATCAGCACGCTCGCCTCGACCGAGGCGCCGGTCGCGACGACTGCGATCTGGAACTCCTCGGCCCCGATCTGGCGGAGGGCCTCCATCGACCGCGCGTCGGCCTGCACCGCGTGGGTGACGCGATCCGCCCACTTCTGCACCAGTGCAAGATCGGTGTCGACTACGAGGACCTCGCGATCCTGCCGGTCGAGCTGACCGGCGGTCGCCGCACCGAAGCGGCCCAGCCCGATCACGAGTACGGGGGCGTCATTCCTGATGTCAACCAACGATCGGCCTTTCTTCGGGGAAGCGGAACATGCGCCGGCGGCTGGTGGCGGCGACCGCGGCCGCCAGCGTCACCGTTCCGACGCGCCCCGCCCACATGGTCGCGGCGAGGACGTACTTGCCGGCGTCGGGCACCTGCTCGGAGACGCCGGTGGTGAGACCGCACGTGCCGAAGGCGGAGATCACCTCGAAGAGCACGTGGTCGAGCGGGAGCTTCGTCATGTGCAGCAGCGTGATGGTGGCCGCGGCCACGATGGTGGCGCCCCAGATCACGATCGACACGGCCAGCCGCAGGACCTCGACGGGGATGCTGCGGCCGAACACCTGCATGTCCCGGTAGCCGCGAGCCTCGGCGTAGGCGGCGAGGAAGAGCACCGCGATCGTGGTCACCTTGATGCCGCCGGCCGTCGAGGCGGACCCGCCGCCCATGAACATGAGCATGTCCATGATGAGCAGCGTCGATCCGTTCATGTCGAGGGGGTCGACCGTGCCGAGCCCTCCCGAACGCGTCATGACCGACATGTAGCCCGAGCTCATGATGGTCTGCCAGAAGTTCTGCTCACCGAACGTGCCGGCGTTGTCGGCCTCGAGCGCGGCGATCGCGAGCCAGCCGAGGATCACGAAGGCGATGGTGGTCGTCAGGGTCAGCTTCGCGTGCAGGCCGAGGTGGCGGTGCTTCTGCTTGTGCGCGCCGCGCCCGGTCACGTAGCGGTACAGCGCGAAGATGACGGGGAAGCCGATGCTGCCGAGGAACACCCCGATCGCGAGGACGATGAGCAGGTACGGATCGGTGGCGAACGGCTCGAGCCCGCCCCGCATCGGGACGAAGCCGGTGTTGGTGAAGGCGGAGGCGGCGAGGTAGAAGCCGTACCAGAGGGAGTGGGCCAGGTCGTAGCCGGCGGCGAGCATGCGCGGGGTGATGAGGAGCGTGAGCGCGGCCTCGATGACGAGCAGGCTCAGCGCGACGGCCGCGAGCAGCCCGCCGATCTCTCCGAGCCCCACGGCCTGGCTCTCGCTCGTGCCCTTCGCCGTGCGCGCCGGGTTGGTGTCCGTCGCGGCGAGCAGCCGCTGACGCAGGCCGAGGCGGCGGGTGACCGTCAGGCCGAGAATGCTGGCGAGCGTGAGCACGCCGATGCCGCCGATCTGCAGGCCGGCGAGGATCACGAGTTCGCCGTACAACGACCAGTGGGCGGCCATATCGACGGTCGTGAGGCCGGTCACGCAGATCGCCGAGACCGCGGTGAAGAGCGCGTCGGCGAGCGGGGTCGGGGTGCCGGAGCGGGTGGCGATCGGCAGGGAGAGCAGGGCGGTCCAGACCAGGATCAGCCCGCTGAAGATGAGGAGCGCGAGGCGTGCCGGCGACGACTGGATCATCACGTGCAGCCACGATTTCTGCGACAGCGGCGCCTGCAGCCGCCGGGTCGCCGAGTGCGCCGTCACGTCACCTTCTTTCCGCCGCCTGGCCGAGCGCCGCGGGAACTCGCGGTGCCGATCGTTGTCATGCTACTCCCGATCCCGGCTACTCTTGAGGTCATGCCAGACATTTTCGGAGTCATCGCCGACGCGACCCGGCGCGACATCCTGCGGGTGCTGCTCGACCGCCACGTGCAGGGCGCCGAGATCAGCGTCTCCGAGATCGTGGCACAGCTCGAGATCAGCCAGCCGACGGTGTCCAAGCATCTGAAGGTGCTGCGCGAGTCGGAGCTCGTGACCGTGCGCGAGGAGGGCCAGCACCGCTTCTACTCGCTCGACCCCGAGCCGCTCGAGATGGTCGAGGATTTCGTGATCCCGTTCCTCTCCGCCGGCTTCGACACCGAGGTCACCTTCGAGTACCGCTCGGAGACGGGCGAGCTGCTGCCCGACCCCGAGGCGGAGTGGGACGATGCCGAGGTGCTGCCCGACGAGATCGCTTCGGCGGCGGGTCGGCTCGGTCGTGCGGCGGCCAACGCCGAGCATCGGGTGAAGGAACTCGTCGCGAGGTTCAAGCTGCGCGGTTGACGCGCGCGGTCGACGTGCGCGGCCGACTCCGGCGGCGGTGCCTGTTCGTCCGGGTGCGCCGAGGCTCGTTTTCGCGCTGGATCGCTCGGCGCTGTAAGATTGATGTTTTGTGGGCCGTGTTCGCGGCCTCTGAGACTTTCCGCTCCACGATTCTGCGAGGTAACCGATGGGTTCAGTCATCAAGAAGCGCCGCAAGCGCATGTCGAAGAAGAAGCACCGCAAGCTGCTTCGCAAGACGCGCCACCAGCGCCGCAATAAGAAGTAGCAGCCCTCGCGGGTTCGCTTCGGGCGTCGGGCCTGCCCGGCGCCTTTTGCATGCCCTGGCGCGCCCGCTCGGCCGGGGCCGGTCGTCCGCCGCGCACCGTTCCCGGTAGGGTGAGCCTGTGCCGAAGCCCGTCGCCCTGACCCTGCTCTCGAAGCCGGGCTGCCACCTCTGCGAGGACGCGCGGGCCGTGATCGACGGGGTGCTGCGGGATCTCGAGGATCGGAGCCTCGAAGTGTCGCTCGAGGAACGGAACATTCTCGACGATCCGGAGCTGGCGCGCGTGCACGCCGAGGACATCCCGGTCGTGCAGATCAACGGCCGTCGCCACGCGATCTGGCGGGTCGACCCCGTGAAGCTCACCGCCGCCATCGAACGGGCGGCCGCGAAGAGATGGAGGATCCATTGACCCTGCGCCACATCGTCACCTGGAAGCTGAGCGGCGAGAGCCGTGAGACGCGCGACGCCCAGGCCGCCGAGATCGTCGCCGCGCTCGCCCCGCTCGCGCGGACCGTGCCGAGCGTCCGCGCGCTGAGCGTGCACCGCAACGAGTTGTTCGACGGCGAGAACTGGGACGTCACCCTGATCGCCGACTTCGACGACGCTGAGGGGCTCGCCGCCTACGCCGTCCACCCCGAGCACGTCGCCGCCGGCACCGTCATCAAAGGCCACGCCGTGGGGCGGGTCGCGACCGACTTCACGCTGTAGCAGTAGTCGGCGTTCCTGCGCCTCGGTGTCCGCTTCAGTGTTCGCCTCAGGCGACGGTTGGCGAGCTACGGTCGGCCGTGGTGCCGCCCCGCCACCGCCCCGACGCGATCCTGCAGCCGCTTCCGGTAGTCGCTCGGCGGCATCCCGAGCAGGGCGGTGAAGTCCGTGGTGAAGTGCGCATGGTCGGCGTAGCCGAGTTCGCTCGCCAGCCGCGAGATCGTCGCTTCGGGGTCCTCCCGCAGGCGTGCGGCCGCCTCCTGCAGCCGACGGCGCCGGATCATCGCGTGCAACGGCACCCCGAAGCAGCGCTCGGCGATCCGCTGCAGCGTGCGCGTCGACGTGTGGAGACGGGGCTCGAGCTCCGCGACCCGGGTGATCGCGGGATCGGCGATGGCGTCGGCGAGCGCGTTCGCGAGCGCTGCAGTCGAGCCGTGCGGCGGGGCGGGCACGCGATCGCGGATCCATGCC
>NZ_JBHSRW010000185.1:0-4593 GCF_042659205.1 Leucobacter soli | reverse complement strand
GCCGCGCGCCTCGCGGTCGACGCCTGACCGTTGCGCCGGACGGTCGTGCCGACCTTTGGCGCCGGATGGTCGTGCCTGCCCGTCGCCGCTCGACGATCGCCGCCTGGCGGTCTCGCCCGACCGTTGACACCTGACCGTTGACGTCTGACGGTCGTGCTGACCGTTGGCGCCGGACAGTCCGATACCCGGGTCCCATCTGTTTCACGCCCCACCCTGCCGCCATCGGCCCCCTTCTTCACGAACGGCCCCGGAAATGACCGTCGGTGTCGGGGCCGCTCGTGAAGAAGGGCGCCGCTCGCGGGGAGGGGGCCGAACACGGAGACGGGAGTCGCTCGTTGGGAAGGGCGCCGCTCGCGGGGAGAGGGCCGCTCGCGGGGAAGGAAGCCGGGCGAGAGAGGGCGCGAGGTCTGCCGGGTTGCCCTGGCCGCGCGAAGCGCGACGCGCGGCGCTTGCGAGTGCGGGGCCGGATGCCTGGCACCGGAGGCGTGCGTGCACAGGCGACGACAGCGGATCGGCCGGAAGAGGCAGAAACTCGAGAACCAGATTCGGCGTTCACCGCCTGTCGAGAAGCTGAGTTATCCGCAGATTCCGCAGTCTTTCAGGATCCGGGCTCGCGACCGGGCGGGGCGGATGCAGGATCGTCGCATGCAGGTCGAAGAGAAGCTCGCCCTGATCGCGCAGCACCTGTTCCACGCGGCCGATCTGGCGCGTAACGGGTACACCGCCCGCGATATCGCCGCGGCGGTCGAGTCGGGGCGGTTCATCCGCATGAGGCGGGGCTGGTACCTCGACGGTGGTCGCTGGGAGGACGGCGAAGCGGCGGATCGCCACCTCGCGGCGCTTCTGGCGGCGAACGCGTCGGCGCCGGGTGCGCGAATCTTCTCGCATCGGTCGGCCGCGACGCTGCACGGTTTGCCGGTCTGGTCGGGCTGGCTCGGGGCCGCGGCGGGTCTCGGGTCGTCGTTGCCGGAAGCGGCCGAGCGGGATCGGCAGCTCGCAGTGGAGGTCATAGCCCGAGGGTCGGTGAGCGGCCCATCGACCCCGCGACTAGTGCGTCATCGATGCGAACTCGCCGACGCGGATATCGGGGTGTTCGGCGGTTTCACCTGTACCTCGCCCGAGCGGACGATCGTCGATCTCGCCCGGACCGAGCCCTTCGCAGTTGCGTTCGCCTGCGCCGAGAAGCACCTGCGCAGGATCGCCTGCACCGGTCGCGGGGTCGACCTCGAAGCGTGGGCCGCCTGGCGGGAGCGCATGCTCGAACGGGTGCGTCGCCGCCCGCGCATGCGAGGCTCGGTCGCCGTCCGCATGATCGCTGTGCTGGCCGGTCCGGAATCCGAATCCGAGCTCGAGAGCATCAGCCGGCTCCGGTTGCTACAGCTCGGGTTCGAAGCCGAGCAGCAGGTCCCGGTCCGGTCGGAGACCGGCGGCAGCCTCTATCTCGACTTCGTGCTCCGCGGGCTCGGCCTGTTCGGCGAATGCGACGGCAGGGCGAAGTACACCGACCCCGAGTTCAGGGGCGGACGAAGCGCCGACCAGGTGCTCTACGACGAGAAGCGCAGACATGATTGGGTGAGCGGGAGCACCGGATGGCGCGGTATCCGGTGGGGCGCGCCCGACCTGATCACGGTCGGGCGCTTCGGGCGGCGCCTGCGAGAGTTCCGCGTACCCGTCCCCGGTGCGCCGACCCGTGCCTACGGCGCAGAGGCGGCCGCGTTCCTCCGACGTCTCCCGTGAACCGGGGTCGTCGGCGCGCTTGAGCCGACCTGGTGGCGGCGACCGGCCCCCTTGCTGACGAGCGGCCTGGGAGTTCTCCGTTGAAGAGGGGACCGCTCGTCAGCAAGGGGGCCAGTCGCCGAGGGGGAGGGGGAAGGGGAAGGGAGGGGCGTGGAGGAACCCGCAGAAGGGCGGAGGGGCGGGGTGCCGAAGCGGAGCGGGTGCGAAAAAGTGCAGTGGCGAGCGGGCAGGGCGGACGAGCGGACCGGTGTGGACGACCCGGCCTCAGGTGCGAGCGGACGAGCGGGCAAGATGCGAGGATCCCGCCGATCGGCTAGACTATTGGAGTTTGCGTCCGTGGCGTCTCGCACGCCCACCGGTCGCGAACACGCTACCGCATCCGGGAGAGGCCCGGGTCGCGGGAGAAGCCGGTGAGAGTCCGGCTTCGAGGAGAGGAAACAATCATGGCAAAAGCCAAGAAGGTGACCGGTCTGATCAAGCTTCAGATCGCCGCCGGCGCTGCGAACCCGGCGCCCCCCGTGGGCCCCGCGCTGGGTCAGCACGGCGTCAACATCATGGAGTTCTGCAAGGCCTACAACGCGGCCACGGAGAGCCAGCGGGGCAACATCATCCCCGTCGAGATCACCGTCTACGAGGATCGCTCGTTCGACTTCATCCTGAAGACCCCCCCGGCCGCCGAGCTCCTGAAGAAGGCCGCCGGCGTGCAGAAGGGCTCGGGCACCCCCCACACCGTCAAGGTCGCGAAGGTGACCGCCGATCAGGTGCGCCAGATCGCCGAGCAGAAGCAGGCCGATCTCAACGCCAACGACATCGACGCGGCGGCGAAGATCATCGCGGGCACCGCCCGCTCCATGGGCATCACGGTCGAGTAAGGGGCAACGCAAATGGCACAGAAGTCGAAGGCATATCGCGCCGCCGTCGAGAAGATCGAGGCCGGCAAGTTCTACACCCCCGCCGAGGCCGTGGCCCTGGCTCGCGAGACCGGGTCGGCCAAGACCGACAGCACCGTCGAGGTCGCCGTCAAGCTGGGCGTCGATCCCCGCAAGGCGGACCAGATGGTTCGCGGCACCGTCAGCCTGCCCCACGGCACCGGCAAGACGGCTCGAGTCATCGTGTTCGCGACCGGCCCGGCGGCCGAGGCCGCCATCGCCGCAGGCGCCGACGAGGTCGGTGGCGACGAGCTGATCGAGAAGGTGGCCGCCGGCTACACCGATTTCGATTCGGCCGTCTCGACCCCCGAGCTCATGGGCAAGGTCGGTCGTCTGGGCAAGGTGCTCGGCCCCCGCGGCCTGATGCCGAACCCGAAGACCGGTACCGTGACCCCGGATCCGGCGAAGGCCGTGACCGAGATCAAGGGCGGCAAGATCGAGTTCCGCGTCGACAAGCACTCGAACGTGCACTTCATCGTCGGCAAGGCATCGTTCAGCGCCGACCAGCTGAACGACAACATCAGCGCGGTGCTCGACGAGATCGTCCGCCTGAAGCCGACCTCGTCGAAGGGCAAGTACGTTCAGAAGGGCGCCGTGTCGACCACGTTCGGTCCCGGCATTCCGCTGGACGTCAACGCACTCTGATCCCGAGACGATACCGCACGGATCGCACGAGAACCCCCGGCCCCGCGGCTGGGGGTTTTCGCGTTCCCGGGACCCGCTCCGCGCCGCCGACGGCGCCCGATCCACGCTCGTGACGCACCCGGATCCGCCCGCCCGAAGCACCCCGGATCCGACCGTGCTGGGCCACACGGCCGGCCGGGCGGGAAAGATATGATGTGCGTATGAACCAGCCCTCTCGCAACGCACCGTCTGCGACCGACGAACCGGGCGGCGCGCAGGCCACTGCGAGAGGTACTCCGCCGAGCTCCGAGGCAGCGGTCGACCGATGAGCAGGACCGCGACGCCGAACCCGCCGCCCATCACCGGGTTCGGGTATGTGCGTCCGCTCGGTGCGGGCGGTTTTGCGCATGTGTACCAGTACGAGCAGGACATGCCGCGCCGTATCGTCGCGGTGAAGGTGCTGGAGACCAGGCTCGGGGAACCGCGGGATCGCAGCGACTTCGAGGCCGAGGCCGACGCGATGGCGCGGCTCTCGAGCCATCCCTCGATCGTTTCGGTCTATTCGGCCGGAGTGGCGGCGGACGGCCGCCCGTATCTCGCGATGGAGTACTGCCCGGACTCGATGCGGGCGCGCACCCGCGGCAACCCGGCGCGGCTCGACATCGTGCTCGACGCAGGGGTGCGGCTCGCGGGCGCGCTCGAGACCGCGCATCGCGCGGGGATCCTGCACCGGGACATCAAACCGTCGAACGTGCTGATCGCGACGACCGGGCGACCGGCGCTCGCGGATTTCGGCATCTCGTCGCTCGCCGGGCGCGATTCCTCGCACGAGAAGGCCCAGGCGATGTCGATCCCGTGGTCGGCTCCCGAGGTCGTCTCCGGGGCGAGTTCGGGCACCCCGGCGAGCGAGATCTGGGCGCTCGGGGCGACGCTCTACACCTTCGCCGCGGGCCGGTCGCCCTTCGAATCGCCGGATCGGCGGCAGAACACGCAGGTGCGGATGAGCGAGCGCATCGGCCGCGCCCGATACACGCCGATTCCCGGAGCTCAGGGGTACGAGGCGTTCGATGCGGTGCTGGCGCGTGCGATGGCGCTCGTGCCCGAGCAGCGCTTCGCCTCGATGCGCGAGTTCGGCGAGACGCTGCAGCAGCTGCAGCGCGCCTACGGTTTCGACGTCACGCCGCTCGACCTGGTGGAGCCGAGCTGGACGGCGCCCGTCGTCACGGCTCCCACCGGCCCGCGCGGCCCGGTGATCTCGCAGGTGCGCCCGACGACGCGTGCTCAGCGGCGGGCGGAGTCGGCC
>NZ_JBHSRW010000184.1:0-4604 GCF_042659205.1 Leucobacter soli | reverse complement strand
TGCGCCGCCCGTGGCCGGCAGGTACGGGTCCATCTCGTCGAGGCTGCGCCGGGCGCGCACCGCGGCCATCGCCTCGGCGAGTGCCGCGTGCTCGCGCGTGGCGTAGTGCACGTTGCCGGTGACGAGAGTGGGCAGGCGATGCCTCTCGGCGAGCGCGGCGAGTCGCGAGTTCCGCGCATCGTCATCGGGGTGCCCGTGATCGGTGAGCTCGACATACACGTTCTCACCGCTGAAGAGCGCGACGAGCCGTTCGAGTTCCGCACTCGCGGCGGCTTCGCCGTCGTGGCGGTTGCTCGCTGCGTCGAGCGCTCTGCGCACGGCGCCTTTGCGGCATCCGGTGAGGATCACCCACTCGCCCCCGCTCGCCGCTCCGAGTTCTTCGAGGTCGTAGACCGGCCGTCCTTTCTCCCCGCCTTCCAGCTGCGCCTTCGTGATCGCGGCGGCGAGCCGGTGGTACCCCGGAGCGCCGCGAGCGAGCGCGAGCAAGTGGGTGCCGGCCGGGTCGGCCGCGCCGAGCTGCGGGGCATCGAGCCCGAGGGAGAGCTCCGCGCCGTAGACCGTGAGGAGTGTTGGGTGCTCCCGGTTGTGCGCGGCCGCGGCCTCGGCGAAGAGGGCCGCCCCGTAGAAACCGTCGTGATCGGTGAGCGCGATCCCCGCGAGTTCCAGACGAGCCGCCTCGGCGACGAGGTCCTCGGGAGAGGACGCCCCGTCGAGGAAGCTGAAATGGGAGTGGGTGTGCAACTCGGCGTAGGGGATGCGGGGCCCATCCGGGTCCGGGGCGGCGGACGCTGCGGAGAACTCCGCTCCCGGGGGATCCGCCGCCTGCGTGCCCTGCAGCGTTCTCGATGTCGGCAGCCGGGAGGAGAGCCGACGCTCGAACTCGGTCCAGGGCATCGGAGCGTTGTTCCACCTCATCAGTCGTACCTGCCCTCGGCGAACCACGATCCCGATTCGTGGAAGACCAGCCAGGCGTCGCCGTCCTCGAGCTGCAACTGCAGCCTGAAACGCGCCGGGGCACCCGTCCACCCGCGCTCGCGGACGGGCCAGGGGAGCGACCAGTCGCGCACCGGCACCGCATCGGCAGCACCGCCCATTCGCAGCTGCGCCGGCTTCGCCGTGAGCAGATCCTCGTCGTCGATGCCCACGGTCCGGCCCTCGGCATCGACGACTCCGACCGGCATCGGGTCCGGGAACACGACCCCGGGAGCGGGGCCCGGTACGGCACCCGGCCAGGGGCCGGCATCGCGCGTTCTCTGCGCCCGACGGCCCGTGCCCCATGGGACGAAGCGCTGCCGGTCGGCCAGCAGCCGCCCGCCGGTCAACTCCATCGTGCCGACCCCGGTGCGCCCGAGCCGGCTCTGGGCGCGGCTGAGGTGGTGATGCACGCGCTCGTCCGCGCCGGTGTTCCACAGACCAGGCTCATGGGCGGCGATGCGATCGGTATGCGCGGGGGAGAGCCGCACCCGGGCGATCCCGGAACCTCCGCGCTCGGCGACTCGCGGCAGCGCATCGGCCTGCCAGCGGATCCGGTTGACGGTGTCGGCCGCGGTGAAACGGTCGGGGTGGAGCCAGACGCGCTCGTATCTCGCCCCGGTGTCGTCGGTGAGTTCGATGCGGAGCGCGGTGCCGACGAGCCCGATCTCGGTCAGTCCGCCGATGAAACGTTCGGCGAGCGCCATGCAGGCGAAGGCGAGCTGTTCCGAGGTCTCGACCGGTGGCTCGAAGGGGAGTTCCATCACGTGCTCGCGAGCCGGGTCGCGGGGGCGGATCTCGGTGCCGTGAGCGGCGCCCCGGCCTGTCGCCCGGCGATGGGCCGAGAGGCCGGCGGCCCCGAAACGCTGCCCCACCGCCTCCTCCGGCAGCGCGGCCAGCGCCCCCAAGGTGCGGATGCCGAGGCCGCGCAGCACCTCGGCGAAGTCTCCGTCGGTCGCGCGATCCACCGGCAACGGCTCCAGGAATGCCGGAGAATCGCCCGGCTGTACGAGGCGCAGCCCCGGGAGCGGTGCGGCGATGCCGGGGTCGCCCGGACCCGCGAGCGCCGCCTGCTCTGCGGCGAAGCGGCCGTCGGCGATGCCGATCAGCGATTCGGGCAGTCCGAGATCCGACAGGAGATCGAGGATCGCGCCCGCAGCGCGACGTTCATCGCCGTAGTAGCGCGCGGGCCCGCGCGCCCGCATTGCGCAGAGCCCGGGACGTAGTGGCTCGATGCCGGGGATGAGTCGTTCGAGTGCGACGAGGATCGGTGCGAAACGGCGCTCGTCGACCTCGGGATCGTGCGGGTGGATCTCGAGGTCCGGGCAGCGGCTCTGGGCCTCGCGCTGACGCAGCCCGACGTGCAGCCCTGCCATGCGGGCGGCCTCGTCGCAGGCGACCACCAGACGATTGGCGACGAGGGCCAGAGGGGCTGTTCGCGGTTCGGTGGAATCGTCGCATTCGATCCTTCCCGACTCGTTCTGCTCGAGCACCCCCGCCTTGCGCTCGATCAGATGGGCGCGGATCGGCCAGTCCGGGACCCGGAGCGCCATCACACGTTCTGCCGACGACATCACAGCGCCACCGGTTCCCGGCCGTGGAGGGGCGTGGAGGGCGGGGTCCGCCCGGCCGTGCTCGCGGAGTCGACGCCACTGCCGCCGTCGCAGATCGCACCGCGGTCGAAGCGCACGGTGTGCCGCCGGATACCGCGACGATCCTGCGATCGCACGACGAGTTCCCGGGTCTCGAGGATCCCACCGCCCTGCCCGAGGCCGCTCCAGCGCGAACCGGTCACGCGCAGCGAGCCTTCTGCCCGTGGCCATTCGCCGATGACGACCAGTGCGCAGCCGTGCTCGCGCAGGCGCGCGGAGAGTCGCGCGGCGTCGCCCGGACCGACGCCGCGCGATCCTCTCCCGCCGGGGAGATGCAGCACGACGATCGAGAAGGCCTCGCTCAGCAGCCCGGTCAGCCCGAGTGCGTGATCTCCGGGGTCGGGTGCGACGATGCAGCGGTCGAGGGCGATGCCGAGCCCCGAGGCGGCCTCTGCCCCGAATGTCGAGCAGCCGATCACCGCGCACCAGAGCCCGGAGGTCGATGCCTCGGCGAGGAAGGCGAACGCCAGCGACCGAGAGCCCTGCACGGCGTAGCTCGAGCCCTTCCGCAGCACGCCCTCGGGGAGCAGCGGGGCCAGTCCCCGCGCGGTGGGCAGCGCGCGTTCGTCGAGGCGCAGCGGTTGCATCCCGGCGATGCGCTGCTGCAGCGTGCGGACGGTTGCGAGCTGATTCATGGAGCAATATTCGAATGTATGTTCGAATAAGTCAAGTCGGATTCGGCGCGGCGCACAGGCGCCGTTCAGCGACCTCAGCGGGTCCGCGGGCACCGGTCTAAGATGGGAGGGATGAACGAAGACGACCTGGACGACTACGAACGCGAAGCCGAGCTCTCGCTGTTCCGCGAGTACCGTGACATCGTCGGCCAGTTCCGCTATGTCGTGGAGACCGAACGCCGCTTCTACCTGGCGAACGAGGTCGATCTGAAGCAGCAGAACGCCGGCAGCGACTTCTACTTCGAGCTGAGCATGAGCGACGTGTGGGTCTGGGACGTCTACCGCGCCGACCGCTTCGTGAAGTCGGTGCGCGTGCTGACGTTCAAGGACGTGAACGTCGAGGAGCTCTCGGCACGCGAGTTCAAGCTGCCGCAGGAGCTCTCGATCGAAGACTGAGGCCGGCGGGGCCGTGCCGTTCCCCGGTTCGGCGCGCACAATCGGCTGAAATCCACGGATCCCGCGACTTCTCCACAGATCCGCCCAACCGTCCGACACTGCGCTCCCCGGCCGATCATGCTGGGTCCATGAACCGCACCGCATCGCCGGACCGAGCACCGGATCCGCACCGAATCGACTCCGCACGCCGGCAGGGACCCGGGCACAACCGGGCGCTCGGCGCGCGCGGCGAAGCGCTCGCCGCCGAGTACCTGGAGGGGATCGGCTACCATCTGCTCGCTCGGAACTGGCGCAGCGGCCGAGCGGGCGAACTGGATCTCATCGCGCGTGACGGGGACGAGATCGTCGCGATCGAGGTGAAGACCCGCAGCGGGTTGCAAGCCGGTCACCCGCTCGAGGCGATCACCCTCGCGAAGGCGCGTCGATTGCGCCGGCTGCTGCTCGACTGGGCGCATGCGCACCATGAGCGGGGCGCCGCGCTCAGAATCGATGCGATCGGCATCCTGCTGCGCCCGGATCGCGCACCCGACATCCATCATCTGCAGGGCATCTCATGAGCAGCACGGTCGCACGTGCCGCCGCGATCGCCCTCACCGGCTTGGAGGGCACGCCCGTACTGGTCGAGGCCGCGCTCTCGAATCAGCTGCCCGGGATGGCGATCATCGGGCTCCCGGATCCGGCGATCGCCGAGGCGAAGCAGCGGGTGCGGCTCGCGATCCAACGCGCCGGGGTGACCACGCAGAGCAGATTCGTGGTCGTCAACCTCTCCCCGGCGGCCCTGCCGAAACAGGGCTCGGGGTTCGACCTCGCGATCGCGCTCTCCATCGCGGCGGCGGCCGGGCAGGCGCCGGAGGCGGGAATGCCGGTCACCGCGCATCTCGGCGAGCTCGGCCTCGACGGCGGGCTGCGC
>NZ_JBHSRW010000183.1:0-4643 GCF_042659205.1 Leucobacter soli | reverse complement strand
CCAGTCGCGCCGCGGCCGCCAGGCGGGCGATCCGTCTGCGGCGAGGCGCGGCGCCCGGGCGCGCGAGGGGCGGAAGACGGCGCTCATCGGCTCAGCTCCTTCGTGCGCACGCGCGGGTCGAGCGCGAGGTAGCTGAGATCGACCGCGATCGTGATGACCGCGATGATCGCCGCGACGAGCAGGGTGACGGCCTGCACGACGGGCAGATCCTTGAAGAACACGGCCTCCTGCAGCAGCGAGCCGATGCCGGGCAGGGCGAAGACCGTCTCGACGATGATCGTCCCGCCGACGATGAAGGTGAGGATGAGGCCGGCGCCCGTGACGATCGGGATGAGCGCCGAGCGCAGGGCGATCCGGCGCACCTCGCGTTCGCCGATCCCGCGCGCCCGGGCGAAGGTCGTGGCGTCGCTCTGCAGCTCGCGCAGCACCGCGGCGCGGGTGATCCGCTGCAGGATCGCGCCGATGCCGGCGGCGAGGGCGACCGCGGGCAGCACGAGGTGCCAGAGCGTGTCGAGGGCGCCGGATCCTCCGCCGTAGACGGGGAAGATCGGGATGAGCATCGCGAAGAGGTAGAGCAGCAGGATCGCGAGCGCGAACGAGGGCGCGCTGAGGCCGAGCAGGGCGAGTGCGCTGAGGATCCGGTCGCTGCGCCGCCCCTCGCGCGCGGCGCTGAGGATGCCGAGGGGGATGGCCGTGACGGCGGCGATGGCGAAGGCGAGGAGGGCGAGGGTCGCGGTGTTGCCCATCCGCGATCCGATCGCGACCGTCACCGGTTGCCGCAGCCGGATCGAGGTGCCGAAGTCGCCGCGCAGCACCCCCCACAGCCAGTCGAGGTAGCGGACGAGGAACGGGTCGTCGAGGTGGTACTGCGCCCGGATCTGGGCGATGGCCTCGGGCGTGGAGGGCCGCGTGCCGAGCAGGTTCTTCACCACGTCGCCCGGTGCGAGGTAGACGAGCGAGAAGGTGAGGAACGAGATGAGCAGCAGGATCACCAGCACCCCTGCGAGCCGGATGGCGAGGGTGCGCGTGAGCATCCCCGCCATCCGGCCGCCGCGGCTACTCGGCGACCTCGGCGGCATAGAGCTGCGCACCCCAGGGGCCGAGGAACGTGAACGGGCTGAAGTCGTGCACGCCCACCCCGTTGGTCAGGTAGGTGATGGTCTTGCCCCACCAGAGGGGCGCGTTCACGGTCTGCTCGGCGCTGAGCGTCTCGAGCTCGAGCAGGGTCGCGATCCGCTCCGCCGGATCGGTGGCGGCCCCTGCGGCGTCGACCAGCGCGGCCGCCTCGTCGCTCGCGAACTGATTGGGGTTCTCCGGGCCCACGAGGTAGCTGTTGACCTCTGCCGGATCGCCGGTGGTCGAGAAGTACCACATGAAGCTCAGGCCGTGCTCGCCGTCGCCGATGGTGCTCAGCCACTCCTCGATGGGGATCTCGCGGACGGTGAGCGTGATGCCGATCTGCTTCAGGTTCTCGGCGAGCGCCTGCGCCGCCGTGCCCAGCTGGGGGCCGGTGTTCGGGTAGGTCAGCTCGGCGGTGAAGCCGCCGGCGCCCGACTCGTCGAGCAGCTGCTTCGCCGCGTCGAGATCGAAGGCGTGCTGCGGCACCCCGGCCAGCAGCTCGCGAGCCTCGTCGGCGTCGTAGGCCTGGCCCAGCGACTCGGGGGTCATGATCGCGGTCGCGACCTCGCCGTAGCCGCGCAGCAGCTTCTCGGCGACGGTCTCGCGGTCGAAGGCCTGCGCGATGGCGGTGCGGACCTTCGGATCGTCGAAGGGCTCGACCTCCTGGTCGAACATGAGGCCGACGTACGAGAGGTCGTTGACCGCCTCCAGGCGGCCGTCGGAGATCTTTTCCCACTGCTGGGCCTGGTTTATCGGTACGTTGAACGCGACGTCGATGTCGCCCTTCTGGGCGGCGAGCAGTCGGGTGTTCTCGTCGGGGATGAAGTCGACGCGGATCTCCTTCGCCTTGGGCAGTTCGCCCCACCAGGTGTCGACCCGCTCGAGCGTCACGTGCGAATCGGGTGCGAACTCGGTGACCTGGTAGGGGCCGGTGCCGAGCAGCAGCGAGTCGGCGGTCCCGACCTCGCCGTCGTGCTCCTCCCAGAACTCCTGCTGCGTGACGACGAGAGCGCCCACGTTCGCGAGCGTCGACAGGAACGCCGCGTCGGGCTTGGTCGTGGTGATGGTGATCTCGCGGTCGCCGGTGATCTCGGCCGAGTCGAGCGTGCTCAGGTACCACGAGGTGCTCGGCGACGCCTCGGGGTCGGCGGCCTGCTCGAGGCTGAACACCACGTCCTCCGGGGTGACGGGGTCGCCGTTCTGGAACTTCGCCTCGTCGCGCAGGTGGAAGACGTAAGTGTTCGCGTCGGGCGTCTCCCAGGTGTCGGCGAGCGCGGGCACGAACTTGCCGGCGCTGTCGATCCCGACGAGGCCCTCCTGGACGGTGGCGGCGAGGTAGTAGTTGAGGATGCCGCCCTCCTGCCCGACGTAGAGGTTGGCGAGCGAACCGGGGAACGCGACGGTCAGGCTGTCGATCTCCTGACCGCTATCGGCGAGCTCGGTCGGCGCCGACGGCTGGTCGGCGCCGCCTGCGCACGCGCTGAGCACGAGGGCGGCCGCCGTCGCGAGGGCGGCGAGCGCCGTGCGGCGGACCCGCGGCGGGTTCGGGGTCGATGACATGGTGGCACTCCTTCGCGAAGGGGCCCGGCCCCTCGTCGGATACGGCTGATCGGTTCCAGGCTAGTACCGCCGGTGAGGTTTCTGCTCCGGAGATCTCCTCATGTTTCACATGCCGCCCGCTTATCGGTCGGTCGGCCTCGGCGGGCCGGGGCGGCTAGACTGGGGCGGTATCTGCCCAGGCAGCAAGGAAAGGGGCTGAGATGCCCGCGGTACTCATCACCGGCGCCCAGTGGGGCGACGAGGGCAAGGGTCGCGCGACCGACCTGCTCGGGAGTCGCGTCGACTACGTGGTCAAGTTCAACGGCGGCAACAACGCCGGCCATACCGTCGTCGTCGGCGACGAGAAGTATGCGCTGCACCTGCTCCCCTCGGGCATCCTGACGCCGGGCGTCACCCCGGTCATCTCGAACGGCGTGGTCGTCGACCTCGAGGTGCTGCAGGGCGAGCTGGAGGCGCTGACCGCCCGCGGCGTCGACGTCTCGCGGCTGAAGATCAGCGCGAACGCGCACGTCATCACCGCCTACCACCGCACGCTCGACAAGGTCACCGAGCGCTTCCTCGGCAAGCGCCAGATCGGCACGACCGGTCGCGGGATCGGCCCGGCCTACGCCGACAAGATCAACCGCGTGGGGATCCGGATCCAGGACATCTTCGACGAGGGGATCCTGCGGCAGAAGGTCGAGGCGGCGCTCGACTTCAAGAACCAGGTGCTGGTGAAGATCTACAACCGCCGCGCGATCGGCGTGGACGAGGTCGTCGACGATCTGCTCGGCTTCCGGGAGCTGCTCGAGCCGATGGTGTGCGACACCGGCCTGCTGCTGCACGAGGCGCTGCAGGCGGACAAGACGATCCTGTTCGAGGCCGGTCAGGCCACGATGCTCGACATCGACCACGGCACGTACCCCTTCGTGACGTCCTCGAACGCGACGGCGGGCGGGGCGAGCACCGGCTCGGGTCTGCCGCCGCACGCGATCGACCGCGTCATCGCCGTGGTCAAGGCCTACGCGACGCGCGTCGGGTCGGGCCCGTTCCCGACCGAGCTCTTCGACGAGTCGGGCGAGTACCTGCGCGCGCAGGGCTTTGAGTTCGGCACCACGACGGGCCGCCCCCGCCGCTGCGGCTGGTACGACGCGCCGATCGCCCGCTACGCGGCGCGCATCAACGGCGTCACCGACTTCGTGCTGACGAAGCTCGATGTGCTCTCGGGCCTCGAGACGATCCCGGTCTGCGTCGCCTACGACGTGAACGGCGTGCGGCACGACGAGATGCCGGTCAACCAGAGCGACTTCCATCACGCGACGCCGATCTACGAGGAGTTCCCGGGCTGGAGCGAGGACATCTCGGGCGCGCGCCGATTCGAGGATCTGCCGGCGAACGCCCAGGACTACATCCTCGCGCTCGAGGCGATGAGCGGCGCGCGGATCTCGGCGATCGGCGTCGGACCCGAGCGCGAGCAGGTGGTCGTGCGCCACGACCTGCTGGACTAGTCCGTCATCCTGCGTTGCGCAGCAAATCGCAGGATCCATCCCGAGCCCATGGAGTAGATTCTGCGACTCCGGGCGACGCCCTTCGCGCAGAATGACGAGAGGGAAGCACCATGACCGAAGAGACGCCCGAGGCCCGGCTGGCGACCCTGCGCGCGAGCATCGACAACATCGACGCCGCGCTGGTCCACATGCTGGCGGAGCGCTTCCGCTGCACGCAGGAGGTCGGGCGGCTGAAGGCCGAGCACGCGATGCCGGCCTCCGATCCCGACCGCGAGGCGCGCCAGACCGCGCGCCTGCGCTCGCGCGCCGAGGACGCGCATCTCGACCCGGAGTTCGCCGAGAAGTGGTTCAACTTCGTGGTGGCCGAGGTCATCCAGCATCACACGCGTCTGGCCGGGGCCGCGCAGGCGGACGGGCCCGGCACCGACACCGGCACCGCCTGAACCCGCGCCGCGCGGACTACGCGGCTGCGCGCGC
>NZ_JBHSRW010000182.1:0-4653 GCF_042659205.1 Leucobacter soli | reverse complement strand
CTGCCAGCCGCTCCCGCAGCTGCAGCACGAGGCCGCGCACGTCGTCGGCCGAGCCGACCGTGCCGAGCGAGGCCGTCACCACGGCGAAGCCGCCGAGGCGCTCGGCCGAATCGACGAGCGCCGGCAGCCGCTCGGCGAGCTTCGCAGCCTCCAGTTTCGCGATCTTCTTCTCCGCCGCCCGGAGCTGGGCGGCGAGATCGTTCACCCGGTCGACGAGCTCGAGGCGCGGCACCTTCAGGCCCGAAGTCAGCTGCTGCACGATCGCGCGCTCGGCGGCGAGGTCTCGGAACGCCTCCAGGCCGACCAGGGACTCGACGCGACGGTTCGTGGAACCGACCGAGCTCTCGCTCACGAGGTTGATCATCCCGATCTCGGCGGAGCTCGAGACGTGCGTGCCGGCGCAGAGCTCGCGCGACCAGGGCCCGCCAATGTCGACCACGCGGACGCGATCGCCGTACTTCTCACCGAACAGCGCCATCGCGCCGAGCGCCTTCGCCTCGTCCAGCCCCATCTCGCGGGTGACGACCTCGTAATCGCTGCGGATCGCGAGGTTCGAGACCTCCTCGATCTCGCTCTTCGTCTCAGCGCTCAGCGCCTCGCCGTGCGTGAAGTCGAGGCGCAGGTAGCCGGCCTTGTTGTACGAGCCCGCCTGGTGCGCGTCGGGTCCGAGCACCTCCCGCAGGGCCGCGTGCACGATGTGGGTGCCGGAGTGCGCCTGCGCCGCGCCGCGCCGGTAGTCGGCATCGACGCGGGTCTCGGCGCGAGCATCCACTGCGACGGTGCCGATCGCCACCTTGACCGTGTGCACGATGAGTCCGGGCACGGGCTTCTGCACGTCGAGCACCTCGGCCTCGAAGCCGTCGCCGACGATCACGCCCTGGTCGCTGTCCTGGCCACCGGACTCGGCCCAGAGCGTCGTCTCCGCGAGCACCAGCTCCGCGATGTCGCCCTCGTGCGCGGCCGGGGCCGGCCGGCCGTCGACCACGATGCCGAGCACGCGGCTCTCGTGGACCAGCTCGTCGTAGCCGACGAAGGCGGTCTCACCGAGCCCGCGCAGCTCGCGATAGACCGACACGTCGGCGCGCTGTCCCTTCTTCGCCTTCGCATCGGCCTTGGCGCGGTCGCGCTGCTCCTGCATCAGCGTCGCGAACACGGCCTGATCCACCTCGACGCCCGCCTCCTCCGCGATCTCGAGGGTGAGCTCGATCGGGAAACCGTGAGTGTCGTGCAGCAGGAACGCCGTCGCGCCGCCGATGAGCGGCGCCGCATCGACGCCGTCGCCCGAGAGCGGCGATCCCGCGTCCTTCGCCTGCTCGACCGCTTCGTCGAGGATCTGGATCCCCGCGCCCAGGGTGCGCAGGAAGGTCCGTTCCTCCGCGTACGCGGCGCGCGAGATGAAGTCGAAGTCGCGCTCCACCTCCGGATAGGCGGCCTTCATCGCATCGCGCGAGGCCGGGAAGAGCCGTTCGAAGGCCGGGCCGTCGACGCCCAGCAGTCGCATCGAGAGGATCACGCGTCGCAGCAGGCGTCGCAGGATGTATCCGCGGCCCTCGTTCGACGGGGTCACACCGTCGGCGATCAGCATCAGACCGCTGCGCACATGATCGGCGATGACGCGCAGACGCACGTCGTCCGCTTCGTTCTCGCCGTACCGCTTGCCCGCCAGGTCCGCCGCGGCGTCCAGGACAGGACGCACCTGGTCGATCTCGTACATGTTCTCGACGCCCTGCTTCAGGAACGCCACGCGCTCGAGCCCCATGCCCGTGTCGATGTTCTGCTTCGGCAGCGGGCCGACGATCTCGAAGTCCGTCTTCGACCGCACATCCGCGATCCGGTACTGCATGAACACGAGGTTCCAGATCTCGACGTAGCGATCATCATCGGTTGCGGGACCGCCGTCGACGCCGTACGCCGGGCCGCGGTCGAAGAAGATCTCGCTGCACGGACCCGCCGGCCCCGGCTGACCGGTCGACCAGTAGTTCGTGTCCTTGCCGAGGCCCTGGATGCGTTCGTCGGGCAGGCCGGCGATCTCGCGCCAGAGACCACGCGCCTCATCGTCGTCCTCGTAGACGGTGACCCAGAGATCCTGCGGATCGAACCCGAGGCCGCCGTCGGCCTCGCTCGTCGTCAGCAACTCCCAGGCGAAGCGGATCGCGCCCTCCTTGAAATAGTCGCCGAACGAGAAGTTGCCGCACATCTGGAAGAAGGTGCCGTGGCGCGGAGTCCGGCCCACCTCCTCGATGTCGTTGGTGCGGATGCACTTCTGCACACTCGTCGCCCGAGCGTACGGAGCCGGCACGAGCCCGGAGAGGTAGGGTACGAACGGGACCATCCCGGCCACGGTGAACATCAGGCTCGGATCGTCGCTCACCAGCGAGGCGGAGGGCACGACGGTGTGCCCGTTGCGCTCGAAGAAGTCGAGCCAGCGACGGCGGATCTCGGCGGTCTGCATGCCTACTTCTTCGCCTCCAGCTTGGCGAGACGGCGCTCGACGTCGTCGAGCGCCTCGGAGAACTCCTCCTCGGCGACCCGGTAGCCCTCGGCGACGGCGTCGCCGAACTCCCGAGCCCCCCGGTTCACCCGCTCGAAGAAGCGGCGCCCCTCCGGCGTCTGATTGACGAAGTGCGCGCCCACGAAGCCGAGGGCGACCCCGACGATGAGCCAAGACAGTCTGCGCATGCTGCTTCTCCCGTGTGTGTAGACCCGCCAAGTCTAGCGGTCGGGTCATAACCGAAGCGGGGGCGTCACCCCGAAAGGCGACACCCCCGCTTCTGCGTGTCTTCGCTTAGCGAGCCGCGTAGACGGCCGCCGCTTGCGCGGCCGCCGAGAACGCAGTACTCATCACGAGTACTACGCGCCTCGCTCAGCGAGCCGCGTAGTACTCGACCACGAGCTGCACGTCACAGGTGACGGGCACCTCGGCGCGCTTCGGGCGGCGCACGAGGCGCGCCTGCAGCTTGTCGAGCTCGACCTCGAGGTAGCCCGGAACCGGGGGCAGCACCTCGGCGTGACCGCCGGCCGCGGCGACCTGGAAGGGCTCGGTGCCCTCCGAGCGCTCCTTGACGTGGACGAGCTGGCCCGGCTTCACGCGGAACGACGGGCGGTCGACGATCTTGCCGTCGACGAGGATGTGACGGTGCACGACCATCTGGCGGGCCTGCGCGGTCGTGCGGGCGAAGCCGGCGCGCAGCACGAGCGCGTCGAGGCGCATCTCGAGCAGCTCGACCAGGTTCTCACCGGTCAGGCCGTCCTGGCGGCGGGCCTCCTTGAACGCGATGACGAGCTGCTTCTCGCGGATGCCGTACTGGGCCCGCAGACGCTGCTTCTCGCGCAGACGGACGGCGAAGTCGCTGTCGCTCTTGCGCTTGGTGCGGCCGTGCTGACCGGGGCCGTAGGGGCGCTTCTCGAGGTAACGGGCGGCCTTCGGGGTGAGCGGGATGCCCAGCGCGCGCGACTGGCGGACCTTGGCGCGGGTACGAGTGCTCTTCGACAATGCGTGTCCTTTCGGGTTTCTGCTGTTGGTATCGCAGCGGATCGCGAGGTTCGCGCCGCCGCATGTGTTCTCCCGGCCGTGCTGCGTCCGCATCAGGCGCATGCGGAGTTTCTTCCGCAGGGCTCGATGCACGCGACGCAGCGAACCGGTGCTCGGCGAGGAACCGTGCTCCGGTGAGGGAACGACCATTGCAGATACCCGGCTACAGGGCGCCTGCCGTCCTGCGTTCACTCGCAGCCGAGTGAGCGAACGCGACGTTGGCCAACGTTCAGCTTAGCAGACGGTGCCGCTCAGTACGCATCGCGTCTTGAAAGACGTCCTGCTCCGCAGGTCATGCACCCCGGGTGATCCTGCGGATCTTCTCCAGCCGTTCCCGCACCGCCCGCTCATTCCCGTGCTCGCTCGGCGCGTAGTAGACCCGGTCCACGAGTTCGTCGGGCAGATGCTGCTGGGTCACGACTCCGCGCGGATCGCTGTGCGGGTACGCGTACCCCTTGCCGTGCCCGAGCCGCTTCGCCCCCGGGTAGTGCGCGTCCCGCAGCGGCTTGGGCACGCGGCCGAAGCCGCCGGCGCGCACGTCCGCGATGGCGCTGTCGATGGCCGCGATGACGGCGTTCGATTTCGGTGCGGTCGCCAGATAGATGGTCGCCTCGGCGAGCGGGATGCGCGCCTCGGGCAGTCCGATCAGCTGCGTCGCCTCAGCGGCTGCGACCGCGATGGGGAGCGCCTGCGGGTCGGCCATGCCGATGTCCTCGGCCGCATGCACCATGAGGCGCCTCGCGATGAAGCGCGGATCCTCCCCCGCCTCGATCATGCGGGCGAGGTAGTGGATCGCCGCATCCGGATCCGAGCCGCGGATGGACTTGATGAACGCGCTGATCACGTCGTAGTGCTCGTCGCCCTGCCGGTCGTACCGCAGCAGCGCACGATCGACGGAGGCCGAGACCGTCTCGGCCGTCACGGTCGGTGCGACCGACGGGGCCGCGTCGACAGAGCCCCCGTCTTCTTCGTCGTCTCCGTCCGAGTCCGCGTCGCCGCCCGCGTCGTCTCCCTCCGCGTCGCCGCCCATGCCGGTGTCGCCCGTGTCAGTGTCGCCCGTGTCGGTGCCGCTCGTGTCGCCGTCGTGCCCGGCGCGCTCGGCGAGGGCCGAGGCAGCGGCC
>NZ_JBHSRW010000181.1:0-4687 GCF_042659205.1 Leucobacter soli | reverse complement strand
GCGGCGACGCGGAGGGGCGGCGAGCGGAGCGCGGCGGTACGCTTGTGGACATGTCGAACGCGCCCGCCCCGCCCCGCCGGTACAGCTATCTCGGCCCGGCCGGGACCTTCACCGAGGCCGCACTGCGCCAGGTGCCCGAGGCGGCAGGCCAGGAATGGCGGCCCGTCGCGAACCTGGGCGAGGCGCTGAACGATGTGGTGACCGGCGCGAGCGATGCCGCGATGATCGCGATCGAGAACTCGATCGACGGCGGCGTCTCGGTCGCGCAGGATGCGCTCGCCACGATCCCGGATCTGCGTATCATCGGCGAGTACCTGGTGCCGGTGCGCTTCGTGCTCGTGACTCGGCCGGGGCGCAAGCTCGAGGACGTCGAGGTCGTCGCGGCGCACCCGGTCGCCTACGGGCAGTGCCGCGCCTGGCTCGACGCGAACCTGAGCGGGCATCGGCATCTGCCTGCGACGTCGAACGTGCAGGCCGCGGCGGATCTCTTCGGCGAGGCGGGGATCGACGCCGGCGTCGACGCCGCGATCGCGCCGCCAGGCATCGAGGAGTACTACGACGTCGATGTGCTGGCCGAGGGGATCGCCGAGAATCCCGACGCGGTGACGCGCTTCGTGCTCGTCAGCCGCAACACCCCGGTGGGGCAGCCGACCGGCGCCGACAAGACGTCGCTCATCGTCGAGCTGCCCGAGGATCGCGCCGGTGCGCTGCTCGACCTGCTCGAGCAGTTCGCCACCCGTGGCGTGAACCTGACGCTGCTGGCCTCGCGCCCGATCGGGGACCGCATGGGGCGGTACCGCTTCGTGATCGACGCGGAGGGGCACGTGCGCGACGAGCGGGTCGCCGACGCCCTGCTGGGTGTGAAGCGCTTCAGTCCGAAGGTGGTCTTCCTCGGTTCGTACCCCCGTGCCGATCGGATCGCGGCGACCACGCACGACGTGCACGACGACGAGCGCTTCCGCGACGCCCGCGACTGGCTGCGCGAAGTGATCTCGGGCGCCGGAGCTTAGCGCCCCGACCCGGTCTCCCTAGCCTTCGCGCCCCGGCCCTCGCGCCCCTCCCCTCCCTCCCCGGACTTCGAGTCTCTCTCCTCTCGCGTCCCTCCCCTCTCGCATCCCTCTCCTCTCGCGTCCCTCTCCCTGTCCCTTCCCCCGCCCGCCCCTCAGCAGAAATGCACCGATCAGCAGAATCGCACCTGCGAAACGGGGCCACGGTGTGCGATTCTGCAGATCGGTGCGATCCTGCAGCTCAGTCGGGCTGCAGCCCAGCTCAGTCGGGCTGCGCCTCAGTCGCGCTGCAGCGACAGCGTGCTCCTGCGCCACCACCTGCCGCGCGCCAATCCGGCCAGGCGCCCCGCGACACGCCGCCGCGGATTCTTGACGGCACACTACTGCGTAACGCACACTAGTGTGCATGGAAGCGACACAACTGCTCAAGGGCGTGCTCGACGCCGCGGTGCTCGCCGTCGTGCAACGCGAGGACGGCTACGGCTACGACGTGGTCCGCCGCCTGCGCGAGGCCGGGCTCGAAGAGGTCGGCGACGCCTCGGTTTACGGCACCCTGCGGCGGCTCTACGCGGCGGGCGCGCTCAGCACCTACGTCGTGCCGAGCGACGACGGCCCGCACCGCAAGTACTACAGCGTCACGCCGAGCGGCGAGCAGGTCCTCGAGCAGCAGCGCGAGGACTGGCGGAGCTTCTCGAGCATCATCACCGCGCTCATCACACCCGGAGCCGGTCACGACACCACAGTCGGCGCCCCGCGTCCCGCCGCAGCGAAAGGAGCAGGCGCATGACCGCCTCCGCATCCACCCACACCCACGACGAGCGCGCTACCGCTTTCGCCGCGGCCGTGCGCGAGCGGCTCAGCGACCTGCCCGCAGACGAACTCGACGACCTGCTCGACGGGCTCCAGGCGGACCTGGCCGATCGGCTGGCGGACGGCGGTGAGCTCGGAGATCCGAGCGCCTACGCCGAGGAGCTCCGCCAGGCCGCCGGCCTTCCCGCGCGCGAGGAGGCCGGCGAGAAGCGGCGCCGCAGCATCCGCGGCGCCTTCGCCGAGACGGCGCGGGATCTCACCGCGCGCACCCGCGCCTTCTGGGACGCCACGCCGGCCCGCCGCGGGATCCGCGACTTCGTGCTCACCCTGCGCCCGCTCTGGTGGGTGATCCGCGGCACGGTGATCGCGTGGGTCGGCGTACTGGTGCTCTCCGTCCTCTTCGGCGTGTGGATCAGCTCGGCGTTCGGCGCACTATTCGGCAGCATCCCGGGTGTCCTGCTGCTCGTGTCGTGCGTGGTGGTGAGCGTCCAGTGGGGTCGCGGAGCCTGGTTGCCCCGGAGATGGCTGGTCTGGTTGCGCGGAGCGGTGAGCGTGGTGGCCGTCCTCGCGCTGATCCCGGCGATCGGCATGGCCCGCGACAGATTCGTTTCCGGGCCGGAGGTCTACGCTGAGCCCGCGTACTACGGAGGACTCACGCTCGACGGCATGCAGATCGGCAACATCTTCGCCTACGACTGCACGGGTCAGCCGCTCGACGGGGTGCAGCTCTTCGCCCGCGACGGCACCCCGCTGACGACGCTGGAGGGCGAGCAGCCGCCCTACTTCTTCGACGAGGAGTCGGGGATCGAGTACCGCTACGCGCGCAACCCGCTCGCGGCGCTGCCCAACGGGTGGAGCGGCTGGAACGTGTTCCCGCTGCAGCAGGTCGAGGGCTACGACTACTACGACGATTACAACGGCGAGGAGGCCTATCCGGAGGGGAGCAACCAAGCGGAGCCGGCCCCGCTGCCCTTCACCCGGGTTCCGGCGGTCAGCGAGAACTGCCCGGCCGCCGGCTCCGGCGCGGCCGCGAACGGCGCCGAGGATCCCGATGCGGCCGAGGATCCCGACGCGGCGGAGGATCCGGATGCCGCCGAAAAGACCACCGAGAAGACCGACGAGCATGCGGAGAACCGCGGATCCGGCACGAGCAGCTCGAGCGCCGCTGGAACCGGAACGGCAGGATCCGACGCGACCCGCACCGATACGATCCGAACCGACACCGGGGAGCGGTGACCATGGATGCGCCGCAGCCGCTCAGCGCGCGGACCCATGCGGCCGCGAAGGCGTTGCGGCTCTACAGTCGGTCGCGCCCGCTCACGCTGCTTCCCTGGACCCCCGCGGTGGAGGCGGTGCCGGATGCGCGCGAGGCGAGCGGCTCAGGCTCGGCCCCGTCCGGTGGGTCGGACCTCGCGAACGCTTCAGGCCTGGGGCGGCGCCCACTCGGGAAGCACGCGGATGACCAGTGCGCCGGGATCGACCGAGCCGCTGGCCGCGAGCGCGAGCCCGAAGTCGTCGCCGTCGAGCTGGATCGGTTCGGGGTGCGGCACCGAGAGGGCGTAGCGGGCCGCGCGCAGGTAGGTGACGTTGCGGGTGTCGTGCACGAGGTCGATCATCCGGCGGCCGACCTTCGACTTGCGGAGCACGCCGTTCTCCCAGCCGATCTTGTGCCAGATGCGCAACCAGGAGAAGGGGCCGAGCGGGCGGAGGGCGACGACGTCGAGCAGCCCGTCGTCCAGCTCCGCCTCCGGGATCAGCAGCACCCCGCCGGGAAGCACGCCGCAGTTCCCGATCATCACGGTGTAGACGGTCAGCGACTGTACGGCTGAGCCGTCGACCGAATAGTGGATGCGCAACGGCGCGTCCTTCACCATCGTGCGGAACCCCGCGTCGACATAGGCCAACCAGCCCACGCGTTTCTTGAGCTTCGAGCTCGTCGCCGTGATCGCCCGGGCGTCCAGTCCCATGCCGGCCAGCACCAGGAAGACGTGCTCGTTCTGGGCCTCCTCGTCATCGTCCCCGGGCGGGCGGGTGATGGTGATCACTCCGAGGTCGATCGATCGGTTGCGCCCGAGGAATGCGGCCCGGGCCGCCTCGTCGATGTCGCCGAGCGGCAGGCCGATGTTGCGGGCGAGGAGGTTGCCGGTGCCCTGCGGCACGATCGCGAGCGGTACGCCGCTGCCGCGGAGGGCCTCGGCCACGGCGCGCACCGTCCCGTCGCCTCCCGAGGCGAGGATCACGCTCGCCCCGGCCTCGACCGCGCGTCGGGTGGCGGCGATCCCCGCATCCGCCTCGTCGGTCTCGTACCAGCGCGTCGCCGCCCATCCCGCGCGAGCCTCGTAACGTCGCACCGAGACGCGCAGCCCCTCGAGGTCCGTTTTCATCGGATGGTAGACCACGGCGGCGCGCGGTTGGGGGCTGGCTGGGGTGTCGGCCATGCCTCTACGTTACTCGGAAACCCCTGTGCGGCCGATGCGGCGGTACCCGGGCTCACGTCCCGCAGTAGGTGACGTAGCGGCCGCGGCCGGGATCCGCGGGGCGGGCGAAGCGCGCGAGCTCCGGATCGGTGTCGACTCCGGCCTCGAACGGATGGGCGACTGCCTCGAGCAGCGATGCGAAGGGAGCAAGGTCGCCCGCGCTCGCCGCCTCCAGGGCGTCGTCGATCACTCCGTTGCGCGGGATCCGGAGCGGATTGACGCTATCCATGGCGTCGCCGTCGGGGCGGAGCGCCGTCCACGCGGCGAACCAGGGGCCGAGCCGGTCGGGTTCGGGGAGGCGCGACCCCTCCTCGCCCGGCGACTCCTCGTGGGCGAGCCGTGCGAGGTCGCGGAACGCGAGCGTGTAGTCGACGGCGTGGTCGCGCAGATCCT
>NZ_JBHSRW010000180.1:0-4758 GCF_042659205.1 Leucobacter soli | reverse complement strand
GACGCGCGCAACCCGCGCCGGGTGGTGCGAGCCCTCGAGGTCGCGCTGCTCGGCGGCGACCCGCAGGTGACTTTGCCGACGGAGCCGGAACCGTGGTCGGCGGGCACCCGTATCGTCGGCGTCGCCTGCGACCGCGCGACGCTCGTCGAACGGCTCGACCGGAGGGTGGAGCGCATGTGGGCCGAGGGCCTGTTGCGTGAGGTGGAGGCTCTCATCCCGCGCGGCCTCGAGCAGGGGAGGACCGCGAGTCGTGCCATCGGCTATGCGCAGGCGCTCGGGCAGCTTCGGGGCGAGCTGAGCGAGGCCGAGGCCGTCGCCGAGACCCAGATGCTGACGCGGCGCTATGCGCGTCGACAGGTCAGCTGGTTCAGGCGCTACCCGGGCGTGCAGTGGCTCGATGCGACCGGCTCCGGCGGCGCCGATGCCGGGAGGATCGGGCTGCCCGCTGCGAGGCTGCCCCTAGACTGAACGGATGAGCATCCTCGCGTTCACCAAGGGCCACGGCACGGGCAACGACTTCGTGCTCTTCACCGACCCCGAGGGCGAGATCGAGCTGACTCCGGAGCAGATCCGTATGCTCTGCGACCGCCGTTTCGGCGTCGGAGCCGATGGCGTGATCCGGGCCGTGCGGTCGCGGGCGATCCCCGAGGGGGCGGCGATACTCGAGGCCGAACCCGAAGCCGAGTGGTTCATGGACTACTGGAACGCCGACGGCTCCCCGTCGGAGATGTGCGGCAACGGGATCCGCGTGTACGCCCACTACCTGATCGAGGAGGGGCTCGTCGCCCCCGAGCGTCGCGACACTCTCCCCATCGGCACGCGCGCCGGCGTGAAGGACGTGCTCGCCGGCGCGTCCGGATACACGGTCGACCTCGGTCGCTGGCGCCTCGGCGACGACAGCCTGGTCTCGGCACGCGGACTGCATGTGGCGCGACCGGGGCTCGGGATCGACGTCGGCAACCCCCACGTGGTGACCGTGCTCGCCGATGACGCCAAGCTCGACGGGCTCGACCTGACCGAGGCGCCCGGGCTCGATCCCGCACCGGAGCACGGTGCGAACGTCGAGTTCGTGGTGCCGGAGGATCCGCTGCTGAAGGACGGTGTCGCCCGGATCCGCATGCGCGTGCACGAGCGCGGTTCGGGGGAGACGCTCTCCTGCGGCACCGGCGCCGCCGCCGCCGCCCTCGCGTTCCGTCACTGGGGCGGCGAAGGCATGCCCAGCAGCTGGAGCGTCGAGGTGCCCGGCGGGCGCCTCGGGGTGCGCATGTTCCCGACGGAGGAGGGCGAGCACGTCTCGCTGTCGGGGCCCGCGGAGCTCGTCTACACGGGGACCATCGATCTGCCCTGATCCTTCACCTTGCGGGCAGGATTGCACCGATCTGCAGTTTTGCACCGCGAACTCGGGTGTCGCGGGTGCGTTTCTGCAGATCGGTGCGTTTCTGCAGATGCGGGCCCGGCCCAGTCGCGCGGGGTCAGCTCAGCCGCGCCGAGCCTCGATCACGTGAAAGCCCTTGTCCCGGGCGACGCGCGTGACCGTGAGCTCCGGGAGTTCCGCCGCGATCCAGCGCTGCAGGGAGTCGGCGCCCAGGTGCTTCGCGACGACGAGATGGGCGGATCCGCCCGGCGCCAGACGGGGGAGCCACTGGCGCAGGAGGCCGTGCAGCACCGCCTTGCCGACGCGGATCGGCGGATTCGATCGGATCGACCCGAAGCGCAGCTCGGCGGGCACCTCGTCGGGTGCGGCGACGCGCACGTTCGTGAGGCCCAGACGCGAAGCGTTTGCGGTGGTCAGCTCCCGCGCGCGCGCATTGACGTCGACCGCCCAGATCTCGGATCCGGGATCCCGCAGCGCCGTGTCGAGCGCGATCGGCCCCCAGCCGCAGCCGATATCGAGGATCGGCGCATCGGTGCTGGCGGTATCGAGTGCCTGCCCGTGATTCCCGTGCGACTCGCCGGATTCCTGGAGCCCGGCGAGCGTCCGCAGCAGCACGCGCGTGCCCTGGTCGAGGTGCTCGGGGCTGAACACGCCCCCGGCGGTCACCAGGCGCCGCGGGGCGCCCGCCAGCTCGACCTCGATCTCGCGCGGGACGAATTCGCCCGCCGGGCTCTCGCTGAAGTAGTGCTGGTCCACCGCCCCAGTATCCCAGGCGGGGAATGCGCGGAGTGCTGCGCTGTGGGTGAACAGCCTGGGCGGTGTCAGGCGGCGCGCCTAGACTGGGAGTCACATGACAGAACGAACTGACCAAGATTTCGACGCTGCGAGCGATGACGCTGCGAGCGAAGGTGCGGCGCGCGACGACACCGTGCGAGACGACACCGTGCGAGACGACACCGTGCGAGACGACTCCGACGCGCTGGATCGCCTGCTCGCCCGCGCGAACCGTGGCGAGAGCGCGCACGTGGTCCGCGAGAGCCGTGACCTGCTGCTCGGCCGGGGCGCCCAGGCGTTGGGCGATGCGGAGCACGATCGGCTGGCCGATGATCTCGACGCGATCCGCTTGGAGCGGGAGGAGCGCGCCTCGTTGAAGCGCGTCGCCGGGCTCTCGACCGAGCTCGAAGACGTCACCGAGGTCGAGTATCGGCAGCTGCGGCTCGAGAAGGTCGTGCTCATCGGCGTGTACGCCTCGTCGTCGCGGGGCGGGCAGGAGGATGCCGAGAACTCGTTGCGCGAGCTCGCAGCGCTGGCCGAGACCGCGGGCGCACAGGTGCTCGACGGCGTGCTGCAGCGGCGGGCCCACCCCGATCCCGCGACCTATCTCGGCAAGGGCAAAGCCCAGGAGCTCGCGGAGATCGTCGCGGCCGAGGGCGCGGACACGGTCATCGCCGATACCGAGCTGGCGCCATCGCAGCGGCGCGCGCTCGAGGACGTGGTGAAGGTAAAGGTCATCGACCGCACGGCCGTGATCCTGGACATCTTCAGCCAGCACGCGAAGAGCCGCGAGGGCAAGGCGCAGGTCGAGCTCGCGCAGCTCGAGTACCTGCTCCCGCGTCTGCGCGGCTGGGGCGAGTCGATGTCGCGGCAGGCCGGCGGGCAGGTCGGCGCCGGTGGCGCGGGCATGGGTTCTCGCGGCCCGGGCGAGACGAAGATCGAACTGGATCGCCGCCGCATCAACACCCGCATGGCGAAGCTGCGCGCCCAGATCAAGACATTCGCGCCTGCGCGCGAGGCGAAGCGCGCCAACCGCAAGCGCGGCGAGGTGCCCTCGGTCGCGATCGCCGGGTACACGAACGCGGGCAAGTCGAGTCTGCTGAACCGGCTCACCGGGTCGGAGGCGCTCGTGCAGAATCAGCTCTTCGCGACGCTCGACACGACGGTGCGGCATGCCGAGACGGCCGACGGCCGCCGCTTCACCTATGCCGACACGGTCGGCTTCGTGCGGAATCTGCCGCACCAACTGGTCGAAGCCTTCCGCTCGACCTTCGAGGAGGTCGCCGAGTCGGATGTGATCGTGCACGTCGTCGACGGCTCGCATCCCGAGCCCACTGCTCAGCTGCGGACGGTGCGCGACGTGATCGCCGAGGTCGACGCGCAGGGGATCCCCGAGATCGTCGTCTTCAACAAGTCCGATCTGATCGATGACTCTCAGCGTCTCGTCCTGCACGGGCTCGCGCCCGACGCGGTTTTCGTTTCCGCCCGCACCGGAGAGGGCATCGAGCAGCTGCAGGAGCGGATCGACGCGACGCTGCCGGTGCCCGACCGGGAGGTCACCGCGGTGGTGCCCTACGAGCGGGGCGAGCTCGTGGCCGAGCTCCACGAACGCAATCGCGTGCTGGGGACGGAGTACGTCGCCGAGGGCACCCGCGTGCACGCGTATGTGAGCGGTGAGACGCTCGCGAAGCTCGAGCCGTTCCTAGTGGTGTGACGGCACAGTGGCGTGATAGCGCAACGGCGTGACAGCGGAGTGGTGTGGCAGCGGAGTGGTGTGACGGCGCTGCGGCGTGACAACGCGGTTTCTCCCCGACTCGTAACTTTTCGTCGCACGGGGTAACTCCGTGCAACGGCGGTTCGGCCCCGCCCCGCGTCCGTCGCTACCGTGGGGGCATGACCGCTTTCGCATCTTCCCCCCTGCCCGCCGCCACCATCCTCGGCTACCCTCGCATCGGCCGCCGTCGCGAGCTGAAGCGCGCCGTCGAGGCGTTCTGGAAGGGCGCGATCGACGAGGCCGAGCTGCGACGCACCGCGGCCGAGCTGCGGTTCGCCACGCGGGCCCGCCTCGTCGAGCTCGGGCTCCCGGCCGAGGGCGGCGCCGTGCCGGAGAGCTTCAGCTTCTACGATCAGGTGCTCGACGCGACGCTCGCGCTCGGCGCGATCCCGGCGCGCTTCGCCGACGTCGGCGCGGCCGGCGGATCGGATCTCGCGACGTACTTCGCGCTCGCACGCGGGGACGAATCACACCAGCCGCTCGAGATGACCAAGTGGTTCGACACGAACTACCACTACAGCGTGCCCGAGATCGATGAGCGCACGCCCTTCGCCGCGAACCCCGCCCTGCAGCTCGCGCAGCTCGCCGAGGCGAAGGATCAGGGCGTCGAGTCCCGCCCCGTGCTCGTCGGCCCGGTGACCTACCTGCTGCTCGCGAAGGCCGCCGACGGAGCGGCCGAGGGATTCGCCCCGATCGACCGTCTCGACGAGGTCGTCGCGGTATACGGCGAGCTGCTCGCGGCGCTCGCCGAGGCGGGCGCCGCGTGGGTGCAGCTCGACGAGCCCGCGCTCGTCTCCGACTCGCTCTCCGTTCCGCGCGCCGAGGTGCTCGCGCT
>NZ_JBHSRW010000179.1:0-4774 GCF_042659205.1 Leucobacter soli | reverse complement strand
CGCCTCGCCGATCCGCACGTGCTCCGGGCGCACCATCAGGCAGGCCCTGCCTGCCGAGGCATCCAGGCCCTCGGAGGCGACGCCCGCGAAGACGCCGGCCGGGGTCTCGACGGAGACGATCCCGGGGGCACCGGCAGCGTCGCCGGAGCCGGAGGGGACCGCGGCGAGCGCACCCCGAACGATGTTCGACTCGCCCATGAAGGTGGCGACGAAGAGCGTGGCGGGCCTGGCGTAGAGGTCGCGCCCCGAGCCGATCTGCTCGATCCGGCCCTCGTTGTAGATCGCGATGCGGTCGCTCATCGCGAGGGCTTCCTCCTGGTCGTGCGTCACGTAGACGACGGTCACCCCGAGCGAGCGAGCGAGGTGCACGATCTCCTCCTGCAGCACCTCGCGCAACTTCTTGTCGAGTGCGCCGAGCGGTTCGTCCATGAGCAGGAGCTTCGCCCCGAACACGAAGGCGCGCGCCAGCGCGACGCGCTGCTGCTGCCCTCCCGAGAGCTGCGCGGGCTTGCGGTCGGAGAACTTCGCGAGATGCACCTGCTCGAGCGCCGCACGAACCCGGCTCTCGGCCTCGCGGCGCGGGACCCCGCGCATCTTCAGCGGGAAGGCGACGTTCTGCGCGACGGTCATGTGCGGGAACAGCGCGTAGTTCTGGAATACCACGCCGATGTCGCGCTTGTGCGTGGGCACCGAGGCGAGGTCCCGGCCGCCCAGCGCGATGGTGCCGCTGTCGGGATCCGAGAACCCCGCGATCATCTGCAGCGTCGTCGTCTTGCCGCTGCCCGAGGGGCCGAGCAGCGAGACGAACTCGCCCTCGGCGATCGTGAGCGAGACGTCGTCGACGGCGGGAGCGCCTCCGAAGCTCTTGGTGACGCCGTTCACGCGGAGGAACTCCGCGTCGCCGGGAGTGGTCTGCGTCGTCGGCTCACCCATCGGTGACCGCCTTTCCGATCCGTCCGTTGCGCCGCCGCACTCGGATCACCACGAAGGCGACCACGAGGACGAAGGTGCTCAGGGATACGAGCATCGTGGAGACGGCGACGACGGTCGGATCCGACACGTTGCGCACCTGGTTCCACATGTGCACGGGCAGCGTGGTGTACTGCGGCCCGGTGATGAAGAGCGAGACGATCATCTCGTCCCACGAGGTCGCGAAACCGTAGACGGCCGCGATCATGACGCCCGGCAGGAGCGGCGGGAGCACCGCGTGACGGAACACCTGGAGCGGACCGGCTCCGAGGCTCTGCGCCGCCAGCTCGACGTTGCGGTCGAGGGTCTGCGCGCTCGCGAGGATCGAGATCACCACGAGCGGCAGCGCGAGCACCGTATGCGCCGCCACGAGGCCGGGCAGGGATCGGGTGATGCCGATCGCCGCCATGAAGCCGAAGGTGCCGATGGCCGTGATGATGGGCGGCACGACCGCGGGGCCGAGCACGAGCGCGTTCGCGACGCCGAGCAGGCGGGATCGCGATCGGGCGAGCATCATCGCGATCGGCAGGCCGAGCACGACCGAGAGCACCATCGTGCAGAGCCCGATCGTCAGGGAGTGCTGCGCGGCCGACATCCACTGCCGCGAATCGAAGAAGCTCTCGTACCACTGCAGAGAGAAGCCCTGCGGCGGGAATACGAGGTTGCGCCCCTCGGTGAACGACATCGGGATCAGGATCAGCGCCGGCGCCGCGAGGAGCAGCCCCACCAGCACGCCGACGGTCCAGAGGAAGGCCGTCGGCTTCTGCGGCCTCATCGTCCGCCCACCATCTCGCGGATGCGCACGAAGCGGCTGCCGAGGCCGAGCAGCAGCGCGGTGATGGCGAGCAGCACGGTGGCCATCGCGGCGGCGAGGCCGAGCTGGTTGCGGCCGATCAGGTCGACGATCAGCTTCGAGAGCATGCTGCCGTCGGTGCCGCCGAGGATGGCGGGCACGATGAAGAAGCCGAGGGCGGTCACGAAGACGAGCAGCCCGCCCGACATGAGGCCGGGGAAGGTCTGCGGCAGGAACACTCGGAAGAACGCCTGCACGGGCGTCGCCCCGAGGCTGCGTGCCGCCGGTATCAGTTCGGGCCGTACGCGCAGCATGACCGAGAACAGCGGGAGGATCATGAACGGCAGCAGGATCTGGGTCATGCCCACCGTCACGCCGAAGGTGTTGCGGATCAGCGGCAGCGGTGCATCGATGAGGCCGAGCGACTGCAGCACCGTGTTGATCACGCCGGTGTCCTGCAGCCAGGTCTGCAGCGCGACGCTGCGGACGAGGAAGCTCGTCCACACGGGCAGCAGCACGACGCCGATGAGCACGATCCGGGCGAGGCTCCCGACCCGGCTCATGAGGTACGCGTACGGGTAGCCGAGCAGCGCGCAGCTGACCGTCACCATCGCGGCGATCTGGAACGTCTGGCCGAGGATCGCGACGTAGCCGCTGCTCGAGAAGAAGGCCGAGTAGTTCGCGAGGAGCGGATCCCCGAGGCTCTTCATGAGCACCTGGATCAGCGGCCAGACGAAGAACACGCCGAGAAAGGCCAGCCCCGGCAGGCTGGCGAGGGCCCAGCCGTCGAGCCTCCGGCGCGGCCGGGGTCGCGCGGTGCGCGCGACCCCGGCCGAAGCGGGGGCAGATGTCACTGCTGCAGCCAGTCCTGGAAGGTCGCGTTCACGTCGCCGAAGCTGTCGTCCCAGTAGGCGTCGTCCATCGTCACGGCGGTGTCGAGGTGCTCGGTCGGCAGCCACGGCGCGATCTCGGCGGGCACGTCGACCGAGGATCCCTCGGTTCCGGGGCCGACCGGGTAGTGCAGGCTGATGTTCGCGTTGTTCGCGGGGTCGGAGATCCAGGCGACGAGCTGCTGCGCCGCGTCGAGGTTCTTCGTGCCCTTGGGGATCACGGTGTAGTTGCCGATCGTGAGCACGTTGTGCCACTGGGCCTGCACCGGTGCGCCGTTCACGACGTTCAGCTGGTAGGCGCGGGGAGAGAACACGAGCGAGAACACCGTCTCCCCGCTGGTCAGCAGCTCCTCGGACTGCGTGCCGCTCTCCCACCAGATGATGTCGTCCTTGATCGTGTCGAGCTTCGCGATCGCGCGATCCACGTCGAGCGGGTACAGCTCCTCGGGCGCGACGCCGTCGGCGAGGAGTGCCGCTTCGATGGTGCCGCCCGACACCCAGGCCGGGAAGCCGCGCTTGCCGGGGAACTTCTCGGTGTCGAAGAAGTCGGCCCAGTTCTGCGGCTCGCCGCCGGCCTTCTCGGTGTTGTAGGCGAACACCATGGCGCTCGTGTTCTGCGCGACGCGCCACTCGGTGTTGATGAGACCGGCCGCGGGGTTGTCGCACGTGGTGACGACGGTGCAGTCGATGGACTCGAGCCATTCCGAGGTGCTCTCGAGGCCGTTCTCACCCGAGGTATCGACGACATCCCAGATCACGTCGCCGGACTCGACCATGGTCTGCAGCTTGCCGAAGTCGTAGGCGTCGAACACCACCTCGATGCCGGTCTCCTCCGTGAATGCGTCGAGCCAGGCCGCTCGCTGCGCCTCCTCGTAGGCGCCGCCGAAGGTGGCGAACGTCAGCGTGGTGGTGCCGCCGCCGGAGCCCCCGTCGTTGCCGGCGTCATCCGCACCGCCCGCGCAGGCGGTGAGCGCGAGCGCCGCGCTCAGGGCGAGGGCTCCCGCACCCGCGAGGCGCCGTCGCATCGTTCGTTCCGTCATGGTCTTCTCCTTTGAAGATGCAGGGCGGCTGGACGGCCGCCCAAACGTTCCTTGTAGTAACCGATAGTAGGATTAAAACACGCTTCCTGCCGGCCGTCCCCCGGATCGTTACCAAGAAGCGACCTCCGCCCGGAACCCCGTCATCACGCCGGGCCCAGCCTTCCGGCATCACGGCCTCCGACTCTCGGTCAAGCGGATCATCGCGCCAGGGAGAAGCCCTTCAGATCGAACGATTCGTCTGCCGCATCCGCCGCGGTCAGTCGCAGACCTCCGGCGAGGATCCTGCGCGCAGCCAGATGATCGGCGGGGCGATTGACGGACTCCACCGCCTGCAGCCCGGCGTCGGTGAAGCTGAACACCGAGAACCTCCCCGTGCTCGGGTCGCCCCGGACGACGGTCTCGCCGGCAGGCGCGACCAGCCCGGCGATCTGCAGCTTCGCGCCGCCCTGCTGGGACCAGAACCAGGGCACCTCGGTATACGCGGCTACCGCGGGCGTTGGCACTATCGGCGCCGGCACCGTCGACGCCGATGCCGACGTCGGCGGACCCTCCCACCGGGACGGATCGACGAGCGCCCGCGCGAGGTACCGCGCCTGCCCCGTCGCGTTCTGCACCGATTCCACGCGGGTCCGCCTCGCCCCGCCCTCGACCGGGAACGCCGCGCAGTCGCCGATCGCGAAGATCCGCGGGTCCGCGGTCCGGAGCTCAGCATCCACCACGATGCCGCCCGCGACCTCGAGCCCGGCGGCCGCGGCGAGCTCGCTCCGGGGTTCGACTCCGACCGCGACGAGCACCAGATCGGCGTCGTATCGGCGGCCGGCGAGCGTCACCACCGATGCCCCTCGCCCCTCGGTCCGGGGTTCGAACCGCGCGATCTCCTCGTGGTCGACGAGCCGCGTGCCGAGCCCCCGGTGGAGCTCGCGGAGGTACTGCTCGACGGGCGGGGTCACCGACCGGCGCAGGACCCGCGGACCGCGGCCGAGCACCGTGACCTCAATGCCGAGGGACCGCGCCGCGGCGGCGAATTCGAGCCCGATGAAGCCGGAGCGGAAGAACAACCTCTACGTCAGCACGACGAACGG
>NZ_JBHSRW010000178.1:0-4806 GCF_042659205.1 Leucobacter soli | reverse complement strand
CGCACCCGCAGCCCGGAGTCGCGCAGCCGGTGCACGACGTCGCGGGATCCGACCGGCCGGGCGCCGAGTGCGACGGCGCGCTCGTAGAGCGACTCGGGCAGGTCGTAGTGGTCGAGGTCGAAGCCGCGGCGGGGCACGGGCACGCGCGCGGCGAACTCGTGCAGTTCGTCGTAGTCGCGGTCGGAGACGAGATGGCTCCACAGGGTGCCGTGGGCGGGCCAGAGCGGCGGGTCGATGAGGATCGCCATCGCATCAGGGTAGCGCGTCGGGGCGGCTCATCCGACGCGCGGGATCCTGATCCGGAACTCGGTGCCGGCGCCTTCGTCGCTCGAGACCTCCATCTCCCCGCCGTGCGCCTGCACGATCGCCCGGGTGATGGCGAGGCCGAGACCGACGCCGGGCACAGCGTTGCGGGTCGCCGTCGAGGCGCGGAAGAAGCGCGTGAACAGCATGCCCTGCTCGCCCTTCGGGATCCCCATGCCGGTATCGCGGACCCGGATCTCCGCCTCCGCTCCGCGTGCGTCCGCCGCGACGACGACGCTCCCGCCGCGCGGAGTGAACTTGATGGCGTTCGAGAGCAGGTTGTCGATCGCCTGGCCGATCCTCCGGGCGTCGCCGCTCACCATGACGGGCTCGGCGGGCGTGTGGGCCACGAGCTCGACCCCGTCGCGATCCGCGCTGGGCACCGCCGATTGCACTGCGGATGCGACGCACTCGCCGAGATCCACCGTCTCGCGGACGAGCGGCATGTTGCCGGACTCGACCTGCGCGGTGAAGAGCAGGTCTCCGACCAGCGAGAGCAGCCGCTTCGCATTGCGCTCGATGATGTCGACGAACTGCCGCTGGTCGTCGCTCAGCGGCTGCTCCGGATCGTTCCCGAGCAGGTCGAGGAACCCCATGATCGAACTCAGCGGCGTGCGCAGCTCGTGCGAGACCATCCCGACGAACTCGTCCTTCATCCGCGCGATCTCCGCCGCCCGCGTCTCGTCGGTGATCACGAACAGGTAGCCGAGGTGCTGGCCGTCGCTGCCCCGGCGCGGAGTCACCGTCACACGGGCGGGCACCATGCGACCGCCGGTGTCGACGACCTCGAGGTCGCCGTCGAGCGGAACGCCCGAGTCGGCGCGCGCGAAGAGGGCGCGGATGCCCGCGAGTCCGGGCTCCGCCGCCGCATCCCCTTCGCTCTCCTCTGCCGACTCCCCCGCCGCGGGCGCCGAGGATCCCGCATGCGGATGCGGCGCGGGCTCCAGGAGTGCCTGATCCGACCCGCCCACCGACGCGAGCACGCCGTCGGGGAAGAAGCGGTCGATGCGCACTCCGTCGAGCGCTTCGTCGGCGCTGAGGCCGAGCAGCTTCTCCGCGCCGGGGCCCCACACCTCGACGACCCCCTGAGCGTCAGTGGCGAAGGCCGCGTGCGCCGTGACGGACCCCCAGAGGCTCTCGTACGACTCCAGGAGCGCGCGGTACTCCTGCTGTCCCTGCTGCAGCTGCGCGATCATGGTCTCGTTCAGTTCGAGCGCGCGGGTCCGCGACTCGGCGAGTTCCTCGGCCTCTTCCGCTCGAGCACGCTGCTGCCGCGAGAGCTCGTTGACCACCGCCGCCACGGCGGCGAACACGAGCGGCGCGATGATGCCGCGGAACCAGTCGGCCGTGCGGCTCGGCGTCTCGATGAGATACGGCAGGATGATCATCGCGGAGCTGAGCAGCACGCTGGTGACGAGATAGCGCAGGCCGGGGGCGGTCGCCAGCCACACGATGGGCAGCAGCACCAGCGCGCCGAAGAGGGATTGCCCGGCGCCGGTGCCGAAGCGGAAGAGCCCGAGGCCGACGATGTCGAGCAGCGGGATCACGAGCACGGCGAACCCGTCGGGCGTGCGCGGCCCCCGCTCCCCGCTCTGCGCGGCCGCGTAGACGGTCGCGCCCACGACCAGCAGCGATCCGGCGACGACGAAACCGAGCTGGTCGAAGCCCATCTCGGGCAGCAGGGCGACGAGTATCAGCGAGGCCAGCAGGGCGATCGCGGTCGGCAGCTGCTTGAGCAGCGGGGTGGGATGGCCGATGAATCGGTACCAGCGGTGCTCGGACGCCGGACGCCGATCCTCGGCTGCCGCGACGCCCGGCTCGGGCGCGGTTGCGGGTGATGGAGGCTGCGCGTTCACGGCAGGAAGAACTCGCGGACGAAGACGAGGGCGGCGACGGCGAGGAGGGCGAGGCCCGCCTTCGGCAGCAGCCACCATTCGGCGCGGGCGTCGTCCCGCAGCTCGCGTTCCTCGCGTCGAGAGCTCACGAGACCACCCTTCCGACCTTCTCGGTCTTGACCCAGGAGGCGTCGGCCCGGCGCCACTCCTTGATGTACGAATCGACGGTGATGGCGCACAGCAGCGAGCCGTAGCCGAAGAGGTAGATCATCAGCCCGGCCAGGAACCGGCCCGCGGGCAGGCGCTCGGCGTGCCGGGCCGCCCATGCGCCGAGCAGCGAGATCGGCCCCCAGAGGTAGAGCAGGCTGGCGAAGAGGAAGCGATCCGCCGGGCCGAGCGTGCCGAACCACTGCGTGAGCAGCTGATCCGACTGGTAGGGGAAGAGCGCGATCAGCATGAGCAGCATCGCGCCGACGCCCGGGAAGAGGAGCGCCTCCCGCCAGGAGACGGCCGCGGTGCGCGGGTCGAGCTGCACCGAGAGCAGGATCGAGAAGAGGTAGGTGCAGGAGGCCGCGATCCACATGAAGCGGAACACGCTCTCGGCGACCTCGCTGTGCAGCAGGAGCAGCGAGAAGAGGGCGACGGCGGCGAGCAGCATCCAGGCGGGCAGCAGCAGGATGCTGAACCAGGTGAGTCCGAAGGAGAGGCTGCCGAGGCGATGGTGCCGGCTCGGCCGGAACCAGACCCGGCGGTAGATGGAGGTGAGCTGCACGTTGCCGCGGGCCCAGCGCAGACGCTGCTTCCAGAGCGCGTCCACGGTGCGCGGCTCCTCGGCGAGCACCACGGCGTGCGGTTCGAACACCATGCGGCGCCCGGCGAGCTGGCTCTCGAACGTCGTCATCGTGTCCTCGGCGAGCGTGCCGGTGGGGATGCGCCCGCCGATCGCCTCGAGGTTGGCGCGGGAGTGCAGCTGCGCGCCGCCGGCGAGGCAGGCGATTGCGCCGAGCACGTTCTGCGCCCGCCGCGAGGCGAGCTGGGCGATGATGTACTCGATGCCGATGAAGCGGGTGAGGTAGTTCCGGTCCGCGCTCCCCTCGGCGATGTAGGCGGTGACGGCGCCGACGCGCTCGTCGGCGAGGTGCCGGCTCATCTTGCGCAGCGAGTCGTGCTCGAAGATGACATCGGCGTCCATGATGAGGATCGCCTCGGCCCACGGCTCGCCCAGGACGCGAGAGATGCCGTGGTTCAGGGTGTGCGCCTTGCCCTCGCCGCCGACATCGCGGCGCAGGTGCACGACGCGGCCGGGGTGCTCGGCCGCCTTCCGCAGCACCACCTCGGGGGTGTCGTCGGTGGACGCGTCGTCGACCACGTAGATGCGCAGCCGGTCCTCCGGGTACTCGAGGGCGAGCAGCCGGTCGATCGAGGCGCCGATGACGAGGCCCTCGTTCCACGCGGGGACGATGACGGCGACGTTCGGCGCGTACGGCGCGGCGCGGCGGTAGTGGTTCTTGAACGCGTGCAGCGGCAGCACGAGGAACTGGAACGCGGTGTTGAACACCGGGGTCGTGCCGAGCAGCACGCACACGAGCAGGAGGACGACCAGCGCGAGCTGCACGCCGTCCGGGAGGCTCATCCGGCGGCCTCCGCGGCGCTCAGGAGCTCCCGGACGCGACGGTACCGCCCCACGTCGGCCGCGTCGTGGCTGTCGGTCGAGGCGACGAGCCTGGCACCCGCCCGGCGCAGCGCGGCGAGGCTGCGCGGAGACGGGCACCCCCACTTCTCGTTGACCTCGACGTGCGTGTCGGTCGCTGCGGCGGTGCGCGCCCACTGCTCGAGGCGCTCGTCGTCGATCAGCTCTTCGCTCAGCCCGACCTTCGGCAGGATCGAGAACGGATGGGCCAGCTGGTTGCCGGGGTGGCGTTCCATGACGCGCTCGTAGGCGGTCATCAGATCCGCGACGGCGTCCTCCGCAGGCAGGCCCGCGGCGAGCCGTTCGCGCACCGCGCTCGGGCCGAGCGGCCCCTCCGTGCCGGGGAACTGGTGATCCGCGATCAGGATCCGGTCGACGCCGGAGGGCAGGCGCGGGATGTCGAGGGTGCCGGCGGTATCGAGGATCTTGGCCTCCACCCCGGTGCGCACGGTCAGCCCGTCGGGCACCCGCAGCCCGGCGACCGCGGCGAGGAGCTCGGGGACCCAGCCCGTGTCGCGCCGCACGTGGTCCACGGGGCGCAGCTCGGCGAGGCAGACGGCCGCCGCCGCGGCGACGTTCTCCTCGAGCGTCGACACCGCGTCATCGGAGAAGGTGGAGTGCACGTGGTGGTCGCCGCGCAGCAGGTCGGCGCTCACCCCTCCTCCTGATGGCCGGCATGCGCGGAGACGAGCACCTCGTCGACGTCGACGATCACGTCTTCGAGGAAGCGCACCGACGCGATCTCGCGGAACGGCAGCCGCTCGGGCAGCTCCCGTCCCAGGAACAGGTCGACCACGAGCGACGGGATGTCGACGCCCGCCGCGATGGTGAGGGGCAGCGCGCCCGGGAACCGCGGGTTGACCTCGAGCAGCATGGCGCGGCCATCGCGGTCGCGCCGCAGCTGCACGTTCGCGACGCCCACGAGACCGATCGCGCGTGCGACGGCTTCGGCCGTCCCCTCGAGCTCCGGATCCCGCA
>NZ_JBHSRW010000177.1:0-4812 GCF_042659205.1 Leucobacter soli | reverse complement strand
CGCACGCCCGCGATGAGGCGGTCCTGGAGCGCCGCCAATCGCACGAGCCGCGCTTCATGCTCCGGCCCGGCGCATCGCGAGAGCGCCGCGGCGAATGCGACCGCGCCGGCTATGTTCTGCGTGCCCGAGCGCGAGCGCGGCGGCTCCCCGCCGTGGAAGAGCGGATCGATCGCGGCGTCTCGGCGGAGGAGCAGCGCCCCGACCCCCACGGGTCCGCCGATCTTGTGCGCCGACACCGATATCGCCGAGGCGCCAGAGGCGTGCAGATCGATCGGAGCCCGGCCGAGCGCGGCGACGGCGTCGACGTGCACGGGCACTCCGGCGTCCCGCGCGAGGCCGCACAATTCGGCCACGGGCTGCACGCTGCCGACCTCGTTGTTCGCCCAGATGAAGGAGACGAGCGCAACGTTTCCCGGCCCCTCTTCTGCGAGCGCCTCCGCGAGGACGTCGGGACGCAGCACGCCGTCGGCGTCGAGCGGCAGTCGGCGCATCCGAGCGCCCTGCTCCTCGCACAGCCATTCAGCTGCACCGATCGTCGCGTGATGCTCCCCCTCGGCGATGAGCAGGACGGGTGCGGATTCGCCCCCGATACCAGCGCGGCGGCGCGCCCAGTAGATGCCCTTCAGCGCGAGGTTGATCGACTCCGTCCCGCCGGTGTTCAGAATCGTCTCCGCAGGATCGGCACCGAGCAGCGAGGCGATCTGCTCGCGTGCCGCCTCGAGCCGTTCGCGCGCGGCCTGGCCGTGTCCGTGGGTCGATGCCGGGTTGCCGACGCCGCGGAGTGCGTCGAGGTAGGCGGCCAGCACCGACTCCGGCATCGGCGACGTCGCCGCATGGTCCAGGTAGGCTCGCACGATCCTTCCTCCGTCGCCCGTCATCCGCCGGCGCTCAGTACAGCAGGTTCGCCAGCCTCGTGCGTGCTGCGGCGACCCGCGGATCGGCGACTCCGACCACTTCGAAGAGCTCCAGCAGGCGCTCGCGGATCGCGGTGCGCTCATCGGCGTCCTCGCGCGCGGCGAAGAGATCGAGCAGGCGCAGGAACGCATCCTCGATGTGGCCGCCGGAGACGTCGAGGTCTGCGACGCGCAGTTGCGCGGCGATGTCCCCCGGATCGGCCGCAGCGGCCTGGCGGATCTCGTCCGCACCCGCGCCTGCGAGGCGCTCCAGCAGTTTCACCTGCACCAGCGCCGCGCGGGCCTCGTGATCGGCGGGGGCCTTGGCGAGCACCTGCTCGTACGCGTTCACGGCAGCCGCGAAGTCCCCGCGATCGAGCGCCTCGAGCGCCTCCGCGTGGGCGGGGTTGGCCTGGGGCGCATCGTCGGCTCCGGCGTCGCTCTCGCCATCGAGCTCCGGGGAATTCGCACGGCCGGCGACGCCCTGCTGAGCAGCGAGCTGCAGCAGCTGCGCGAACATCTCCCGCACCTGCTGCTCCGGGACGGCACCCTGGAACAGCGGCACGGGTCGGCCGCCGACGAGCGCCACGACCGTCGGGATCGACTGCGCCTGGAACGCCTGCGCGAGCCCCGGGTTGGCATCGACGTCGACCTTGGCGAGGACGATGCGCCCGCCGAGCTCTCGGGTGACCTTCTCGAGGATCGGACCCAGCGTCTTGCAGGGCTGGCACCATTCCGCCCAGAGGTCGACGACCACGGGCACCGCGCTCGAGAGCTGGACGGCCTGTTCGAAAGTCTGGTCGGTCAGGTCGATCACCAGCGAGGGCACGTCGACCACGGGGCCCTGCGATGACGGCTGCCCGTTCGCCGGACCGGTCGCGGAGGAGGCCTGCGCGGCCGCGGCGAGGTGGCTGAGGTCGACGGCGCCGCCGGGAATACGTTCGGGAATCTGCTGTGCCATGGTTACTTCTTACTCGCTCCCACCAGCTCCGTCGTATATCCGAGGAGCTGGATCTTCTCACCGCTGGTCTCGCTCGGCACGAAGAAGAGCAGCTGATGCGCCACGCGGCTCACGATCTGCTTCTGCGCGCCCTTCAGCCCCGAGAGCGCGGTCACCGCGCCGACCGCCTTGGGCTGGTAATCGCCGGTCTGCTTCTCGATCCGCGACTCGACCACCGTGGTGGCGACGAGCGCGCCGCCGACGCCGGTCGACAGGCCGGTCACCGAGGTGTCGGTCTGCGCGGCCTTGACCGAGTACCTCACGTCCACCTTGTCCTTCTGCGCGGCCTTCTTCGCCGCGGCGACCCAGGCCGCCCCGCTCTTCTTGATGATGGTGTCGTCCACCAGGTCGAAGTACTGGGCCGCATCCACTTCGTCGCCGCCTGCGAGAACCTCGGCGTACCGCTCGCCGACCTCGCCGGGCGGCAGCGCGAGCGTTCGGGCGTCCTCGGCGAGCAGAGCGGTGCCCTCCTCGACCGGGGCGGCGCTCGGCATGGATATCCCGCCGCGCAGCGCGAAGATGCGGCTGACCCGATAGTTCTCGTGCGGGCCGGTCTGGGTGAGGACCAGCGCGAGCGACGGCGAGGCGACCGGCGCCACCGACGCGTTCGCACCCTCGTCGTCCGCGGGCTCCTCGTCCCCGGTGTCCGGCGCTTCCGAGGCCACCGTCGCGAAGACCGTCCGCGGCCAGCCGTCCGTGCTCTGCACGAGCTCGTACTCGAGCTGCTCCGTCGTGATCCGGGGCAGCACGACCTCGTAGTCGGCGACCTTCTTGCGGATCTTGTAGTGCGCGGTCCGCTGTTCGAGGGCGTCACCGCTGAAGCGCGGCTCCAGCAGCTTCGCATCGAGACCGTCATCGCCCGCACCGGCCGTCGCGACGACGTCCTCGATGACGCGGTCGATCTGGCTCTGGAGGATGGGGACCGGAGCGACGTTGGCGGCGACGGCATCATCCGCACGCTCCTCGGTCGGCTTCGGAGACGGCGAGAGATCCGGCCAGTAGCTCGACGAGCAACCGCTCAGCACCAGGAGCATGGAGAGGCCGACGACGGGCGCCGCCACCCGCTTCGCGCGCGCGCGATCCACGGGCTTCTCGGATACCGATGAGGCGGTCGGCGGCCGGCGGCGAGCCATGTTGCGCAGCCCGACCAGAGGGCCGGACCGGCCGCGCCGCGGGCCCAGTCCGCGACGATCGTGGTCGACCGCCAGCAGGTAGAGGATCGCTCCGATCAGTGCGAAGAGGCCGCCTGCCGCCAGCAGCGGGCCGGCCCACGGTGTGCGATCGTTCTGCACCCAGACGACCGAGACCGTGCCGCCGTCGCCGAGCTCGGCCAGGACCGACTGGTCGGCGCCGAGGGACATCGCGGCGCGACCGGGACCCTGCTCGCTGAGCCAGAGGTCGCTGCCGCGCGGGTCGAGCTGCTCGAGCTCCTCCGCGCTCAGCTCGGAGGCCTGCGCGGGAACGGGTTCCTCGAACAGCCGCTCCCCCGCCGCATCCGCCGAGAGCACCGCATGGTCGAACGGCGCCACCCACGCCTCGACATCGGCGGTGGATCCGATCGCGGCGAAGGCGTTGGCCCCGCCGACCACCAGGTTCGCCTGGCCGGGCATTGCGTCGAACTGCTCGGCGGAGATGACGGCGTAGGAGACCCCCTGACTCGGCTCGGCCCGGAAGGTGATCTCGTCCGGACCGGCGAAGACGGTCCGCTGCCCGATCCCGAGCAGCAACAGGATGCCCGAAATCACGAGCGAGGCTATGGCAAGCCCGAATCGCACCTGGGTATCTCCTCACAAGTCTGGTTGCCGATCGGCCGGTCGTTCCCCCGAAGGTCCGGCGCCCGCAGGGTCGCGGGAAATCGACGATATGCCGACAACGCTACCCGAGCTTCCCGAAAACGACTGTCAGGGAACAACGAGGACCGGCGGCATTCCCGGGTCTGCGCGAATGCTCCGACGGTATGATGTCCGGGTCAGGGGAACTTCGCGCGCCATCGAGCTCGGCGCGCCCTACCCACCGATCGGCCGGAGGATCCGTGAGCGACGCAGAGTCCCAGTTCTCGACATCGATGCGCGGCTACAACCGCGCCGAAGTCAACGCGCGCGTCACCGCGCTCTCGCAGCACATCGACACCCTGCAGACGCACCTGCAGTCGCTGCAGTCGGCATACCAGGGTTCGGTGACCACGGCCGCCGAGCAGCAGGCGCTGATCGCGGAGCTGCAGGAACAGGTCGCCGAGCTGGGCGCATCGGGATACTCGGGGCTCGGCCTCCGTGTCGAGAAGAGCCTGAAGGTCGCCGAGGATCACGCTCAGAACCTGATGGCGCAGGCCGACATAGACGCCGAGCGGCTGCGCCGCAGCACCGAGGCCGAGACGAAGCGGCTGCTCACGCAGGCGCAGCAGCGCGCGGACGAGATGCTGACCAGCGCGACGGAGCAGTCGGAGACGATGCTGAGCAGCGCGCGCGCCGAGGCCGAACGCCTCACGTCCGGGACCCGCGCCGAGTCCGACCGGCTGCTGCGCGAGTCCCGGGAGACCGCGGATCTGCTCGACACGGGCAGCCGACGGGACAGTTCGGCGGCGCTCGAGGCCGCGCAGGCCGAGGCCCGTGCGTTGATCGCCGAGGCGCAGGCCGAGGCGGAGCTGCTCGCGATCGCCGCCCGCACCGAATCGGAGGAGCTGCGCGACGGAGCTCGAGGCCGACGCCGAGGAGGCGCGCGCCCGCTTCGAAGCGCAGACGCAGCGCGAGGAGGCCGAGCGCGAGGAGCGGCACTCCGAGCGGGAGCGCGAGCTCAACGCCGAGATGGACGAACTGCGCCGGACCCTGACGGACGAGATCGAGACGCTGCGCGAGCGGATCGCGCAGGAGCGAGCCGAGCACGATCGCGCGATCGCCGAGGAGTCGGACACGCACCGGCGTC
>NZ_JBHSRW010000176.1:0-4832 GCF_042659205.1 Leucobacter soli | reverse complement strand
TGCGGTCAGACGCGCGCGGCGGCGACGACCGCCCGCGCGGCGGCGAAGCCGGCCTCGAGGTCGGCCTTGATGTCGTCGATGTGCTCCAGGCCCACCGAGAGGCGGACGAGACCCGGGGTCACGCCGGCCGTCAGCTGCTGCTCGGGCGTCAGCTGCGAGTGCGTGGTCGACGCGGGGTGGATCACCAGCGAGCGGACATCGCCGATGTTCGCGACGTGGCTGAAGAGCTGCAGGCTGTCGACGAAGGCCTTGCCGGCGTCGACGCCGCCCTTGAGCTCGAACGAGAGCACCGCGCCGACGCCCTTGGGGGCGTAGGTGTTGGCGACCGCGTACCACGGCGACGTCGGCAGGCCCGAGTACGACACCGAGGCGACGTCGGCGTGCGAGTCGAGCCACTCGGCCACCTCCTGCGCGTTCTGAACGTGGCGCTCCATGCGCAGCGAGAGCGTCTCGATGCCCTGCAGGATCTGCCAGGCGCTCTGCGGCGCGATGGCCGAGCCGAGGTCGCGCAGCAGCTGCACGCGCGCCTTGATGATGAAGGCGATCGCGTCGCCCACCGCCGCGGTGTAGACGACGCCGTTGTACGAGTCGTCGGGGGTGTTCAGCCCGGGGAAGCGGTCGGCGTGCTCCGACCACGGGAAGCTGCCGCCGTCGACGATGACGCCGCCGAGCGTCGTGCCGTGGCCGCCGAGGAACTTCGTGGCCGAGTGCAGCACGATATCGGCGCCGTGCTCGAGCGGGCGCACGAGGTAGGGGCTCGCGACGGTGTTGTCGATGATGAGCGGCACGCCGTTCTCGTGCGCCACATCGGCGACGGCGCGGATGTCGAGCACGTTCGAGCGGGGGTTCGCGATCGACTCGGCGAAGAACAGCTTGGTGTTCGGGCGCACGGCGCGCTGCCAGGCCGCCGGGTCGTCCTGATCCTCGACGAAGGTGACCTCGATGCCGAGCTTCGCGAGCGAGAACTTGAAGAGGTTGTAGGTGCCGCCGTAGATCGAGCTCGACGAGACGATGTGGTCGCCCGCGTTGGCGATGTTCAGCACGGAGTAGGTCGAGGCCGCCTGGCCGCTCGCGAGGAACAGCGCCGCGACGCCCCCCTCGAGCGCGGCGATGCGCTCCTCGGCGACCGCCTGGGTCGGGTTCGTGATGCGGGTGTAGATGGGGCCGAGCTCGGCGAGGGCGAAGCGGTTGGCCGCCTGCTCGGTGCTGTCGAAGACGAAGGCGGTGGTCTGGTGGATCGGCAGCGCCCGAGCGCCGGTGCTCGGGTCGGGCTGCTGGCCCGCATGGATCTGCTTGGTCTCGAACTGCCAGTTCTGCTGGTCGGTCATGATGTCTCCTTGAAGGGGTCGATGGCGTGAGGCATTGAGAGAGAGCGTAAGAGGTGGTTTCGTCGAAGGCAACGGAACCCGACACGACGCGTCACATTCACAGCCGACGCGTCGAGAGGCGGAGCCGACGCGCTGAATGCGCAGCCAACCGGTAATCTACCGGGGAACGAACGGGATGCGGAAACGGCGATGGTGGAACGATGGCGATGACCCTGCAGGAGCTGGCCGCGCACGGCCATCTCGCCGAGGACTGGGCCGAGGCCCTCGCCCCGATGGGGGATCGGCTGGCCGAGCTCGGCCGCTTCCTGAACGCCGAGCGGGCCGCCGGGCAGCGCGTGCTGCCGGCCGGCGACCGGATTCTCGCCGCCTTCCAGCGGCCGATGCGCGAGGTGCGCGTGCTGATCGTGGGGCAGGATCCCTACCCGACCCCGGGGCACCCGATCGGGCTCTCGTTCGCGACGGCGCCCGAGGTGCGGCCGATCCCGCGCAGCCTGCAGAACATCTACCGCGAGCTGCACGATGACCTGGGCATCCCGCCCGCCCCGCACGGCGACCTCTCGGCATGGGCCGACCACGGCGTCATGCTGCTGAACCGCGTGCTCACGGTGCGCGCCGGGACTCCGGCCTCGCATCGCGGCAAGGGCTGGGAGGCCTTCACCGAACTGGCGATCCGCGCGCTCGTGGATCGCGGCGGGCCGCTCGTCGCGATCCTCTGGGGCAACGATGCGCGGTCGCTCGCGCCGATGCTCGGCGATGTTCCGCGGATCGAGAGCCCGCACCCGTCGCCGCTCTCCGCATCGCGCGGTTTCTTCGGGTCGAAGCCGTTCAGCCGGGCCGACGCCGCGCTCGCGGCGCAGGGCTCCCCCGCGGTGGACTGGCGTCTCGCGAACTGACGGCGCACCCGGCGACTCAACACTTGCCCAATCAGCGGCATTCCCGTCGTGCGCTTCGACGATGCCGCCCGCCGAGCCCGTGAATACGCTGTCGAAAGGGCACGTCGACGTGCCCCGATCACCGCATTCGGAGGACAGGGACAGCATGGAGCACTCGGAAGCCGTCGGCTCGACGGCAGCACGTCAACGACCGCAGACCGGCGCGGAATTCCTCGAGAGCCTGCGCGATGACCGGGAGGTCTGGATCTACGGCGAGCGGGTCGACGACGTGACCGCGCATCCGGCCTTCCGCAATTCGGCTCGCTCGCTCGCCGAGCTCTACGACGCGTTCGACGACCCCCGGCACAGCGGGAAGCTGCTCGTGCCGACCGACACCGGGAGCGGGGGATCGACCCACGCCTTCTTCCGCGCCGCACGCAGCCAGGAGGACCTGCGCGCCGGGCGGGATGCCACCGAGGTCTGGCAGCGGCTCGGCTTCGGCTGGCTGGGCCGCACGCCCGACTACAAAGCCGCGCTGATCACGGGCTTCGGCACCAATCCCGACTGGTTCGGGGAGTTCGCGGACAACGCCAGGTACTGGTACCGCCGCACGCAGGAGGAAGTCCTGCACGTGGGTCACGCGATCGTGCACCCCCCGGTGGATCGCAGCAAGGGGCCGGAGCAGGTCCGCGACGTGTTCGTGCACGTGGAGCGCGAGACCGATGCCGGGCTCATCATCAGCGGAGCGAAGGTCGTCGCGACCGGCTCGCCGCTCACCCAGTACGTCTATGTCTCGCACTTCGGCGTGCCCCTCGACGGCAAGGACTTCTCGGTCGTCTTCCTCGCCCCGACCAACGCGCCCGGGGTGAAGATGTTCGCGCGCGCTTCGTACGAGGAGGTGGCCGCACGCACCGCGAACCCGATGATGCACCCGCTCTCGAGCCGGCTCGACGAGAACGACGCCATCCTCGTCTTCGACGAGGCCCTCATCCCGTGGGAGAACGTGCTCGTCTACGACCCGAAGAAGGCGAACGAGCTCGACGGCGCCAGCCGCCGCCAGACGCGCGGCATCTTCCAGGCCGCCACGCGACTGGGGGTGAAGCTCGAGTTCCTCGCCGGGGCGCTGAGCAAGGCGCTCGACGTGACCGGCACGGGATCGTTCCGCGGCGTACAGGCAGCGCTCGGCGAGGTGATCGGCGCCCGCCACGTGGTCGCGGGCCTGCGCGACGGCATGATCGAGCGCGCCGAGCCCGGTTGGGGCGACGGCGTCGACCCGAACTTCGGCTACGGCATCGCCTACGCCGCGCTCGCGCCGAAGCTCTACAGCCGTGCCCGGGCGATCATCGAGGAGGTCGTGGCGTCCGGGCTCGTGGAGCACGCCATCAGCGCGACGGAGCTCGACGATCCGGAGCTCGCGCCGCTCGTGGAGCGCTACCTGCGGGGCAGCGCGGGCAGCACCGCGCTCGACCGGTCGAAGATCATGCACCTGCTCTGGGACGCGATCGGCTCGGAGTTCGGCGCCCGTCACGAGCTCTACGAGCTGAACTACTTCGGCTCGCCCGAGGCGAATCACCTCGGCACCCTCGCCATCGCGAAGAACGACGGCTCGCTCGACGAGATGCGCGGGCTGGTCGAGGAGTGCATGAGCCAGTATGACATCGGGGGATGGGTGGACGACCGATTCTTCACCGGTGTGAAGGCCTGAGCCGGCCGGTCGGACTCCGCCGCGTCGTTCGCCCGGGGTCCGACTTCGCCGTCTCCGGGAGGGGCTGCTTCTTCAGGGCAGGGCGCTGTGCTGTCAGCCCAGCGCCCGGTACCGCAGCGGCGGCAGGTCCGAGAGGGTGTGGAGCCCGGGCTCCACGTTCAGCGCGTCCTCGATCCTCGCGACCATCTGGGTGGCCGTGCTGACGAGCCCCTGGGCGGCGCTCGCGCGCAGCTCGACGTCGGGCGAACCGGAGACCCGCCAGTGCTCGGTGGAGTGGGCGCCGACGCGCGCCACATCGTGCAGCACGAGCGCGACGCCCGCCGAGGTCTCGAGCTCGACGGTGCGTGTCGACCCGGCGATCGTGCCCGGGGCGATTCGCCGCTCGCCGTCGGGGAGCTGCACGACGAGCTCCTGCTCCGCGATGGCGGCCGTGACGGTGCTGCGGGCACGGAGCACCGTCAGGCCCATGCCGCGGGCGATGGCGTGCAACGAGCTGAACGCGGCTCCGGCGCCGGGGTCGCCGCTGCGTTCGACCGGGTAGCGCTCCACGGGCGCACCGAGCAGCCCGCTCACGCCGGCGTTGCTCGACCGGGCGACGGCGAAGGGTCGCGTGCACTCGCCCTCGAGCCGGTCGAGGTGCGTGACGATGCCGGCGAGCGTCAGCGGGAGGTGCACCCAGAGCGCATCGACGTGGCCGCTCGCCAGGACCGAGACCCCGTGCTCGCGGGCCGCCGCGTCGATGACGTCGGAGCGACCCGGATCGCTCGCCCACGGGGCGAGCAGCTCCTCGCCCGCGCTGATCACGCCGGCCCCCGCACGGATGCAGGAGAGCAGATCGGCCTCCGTGGCCGCGAGCGTCGACGCGGTCGACATCAGGACCACGTCCGGCCGGGTGTCGGCGAGGGCGGCGTCGATGTCGTCGCGGAC
>NZ_JBHSRW010000175.1:0-4837 GCF_042659205.1 Leucobacter soli | reverse complement strand
CTTGCCGCTCACCGCCGCTGAGCACCGCGGTGGCGGGGGTCGCCGTGCCGATCGGCAGGGTGAACGGCAGCACCCGGGTCGATCCGAGCGGCTCGCCGTCGCGGATCGCACGGAGGGAATCGATCACCTCGCCGGCGTCGCGCGGGCGGGCGTCGGGCTCGCGCTGCGTGCACCATTGCACGAGCCGGTCGAACTCGGGCCCGACCTCCGGGTTCAGCGTCGACGGCGCGGGGACCTCCGAGTGGGCGTGCTGGTAGGCGATCTGCATGGCCTGCTCGCCCTTGAACGGCTGCTGGCCGGTGAGCATCTCGAAGAGCATGATCCCGAAGGCGTAGACGTCGCTGCGGGCGTCCGCCACGCCGCGGGTCACGAGCTCGGGGGAGAGATAGGCGATGGTGCCGAGCAGGGCCTGGCCGGTGGTCGTGTTCGCGCTGACGGCGCGCGCCAGCCCGAAATCGCCGATCTTGATGCGGCCGTCGTCGGCGAGGAGCACGTTCTCGGGCTTCAGGTCCCGGTGCACGAGCCCGGCCGCATGGGCCGCGGCCAGGCCTGCGAGCACGGCCTCGCCGATCTCCAGCGCCTGATCCGCGGTCAGCCGCTTCTGCTGCTTCAGCAGTTCGCGCAGCGTGATGCCGGGGAGGTACTCCATCACGAGGTAGGGGAGTCCGCCGTCCACTCCCTGGTCGAAGACGCCCACCACGTTGGCGTTGCCCAGCATGGCGGCGCTGCGCGCCTCCTGCTCGAAGCGGCGCGTGAAGCTGTCGTCCTCCACCAGGTGGTGATGCATCACCTTGATCGCCACTCGGCGCTGCAGCCGCAGATCGTTGCCGAGGTACACCGTCGCCATCCCTCCGCGCGCGATGCGCGAGCGGACGACGTAGCGCTCATCGAGCGTGCGTCCGATCAACGGGTCGGCAGGGGCAGAGCTCACGCGCCGATTCTACGTACTGAGGGCTTCGGCTCGGGTTAGGCTGGTGGCGTGGCCGTGAACTTCCCACCCGAGACCGAGTACGTGACGATCCCCGAGCTCTGCGAGCGCTGGGGCACCAGCCCGGGCAAGCTGCACCGGTTGATAGAGGATCGCCAGCTGGCGGCGGTGCGCCTCGACGGGGTGCTGAGGATCCCGGCGGAGTTCGCCGGGCCGGAGGAGCCGCTGAACTCGCTGCGGGGCACCCTGCTGGCCCTGCACGACGCAGGATTCGACGACGAGGAGGCGGTCGGCTGGCTACTCGCCAGGAACGACGAGCTCGATGAGCGGCCGATCGACGCCCTGCTCGCGGGCCGCAAGAGCGCGGTGCGCCGGGCGACGCAGGCCCTCGCCTTCTGAGGACACTGGCCGCCCCGCCCTGATTCCCGGACGTCCTCTCCGCAGGCCGTCCGGTCCGGGGCTCACGCCACCCGGCTCCCCGCCTGGTGCGCCAGACGGATCAGACGGTCCCGCACGTCGGCATCGAGCGGCGCGAAGTCGAGCGCTGCTTCGGCGCGATCGATGTTGCGACCGATCATCTCCTCGACCCGCGTCGCCGCACCGCTGTCCCGGATGGTGCGCTGCAGCATCTCGATCTGCTGCTCATCGAGGCGGGGATCGCCGAGCATCTCGTCGAAGACCCTGCGCTGCGTCGCCGGCAGGGCCTCGCGCGCGAGCGTGACGAGCACGGTCCGTTTGCCCTCGGTCAGGTCGCCGCCCGCGGGCTTGCCGGTCACCGCGCTGTCGCCGAAGACGCCGAGCAGGTCGTCGCGCAACTGGAAGGCGACGCCGACGGGGAGGCCGAAGTCCGAGAGCGCCTGCTCCTGCTCGCGGCTGGCTCCGGCGAGGGCGGATCCGATGAGCAGAGGCGCCTCGACGCTGTACTTGGCCGACTTGTAGACGAGCACGCGAGTGGAGCGCTCGAGCTGCTCCGGCTCGGGGGCGAAGTCGGCGCGCTGCTCCTCAGCCACGTCGAGGTACTGCCCGATGGCGACTTCGCTGCGCATGCGGTTGAAATGCTCGCGGGCGGCGCGAGCGGCAGCGCGATCATCGGCGCCGTCGCAGGCGCGCTGCAGCAGCTCGTCCGCCCACGACTGCAGCAGATCGCCGAGCAGGATCGCCGCGGCGACGCCGAAGTGCGCGCCGTCGCCCCGCCAGCCCTGCGCCGCGTGGAGCGCACCGAAGTGGCGGTGCGCGGCGGGGCGGCCCCGACGGGTGTCGGAGCGGTCGATGACGTCATCGTGGATCAGCGCCGCGGCATGGAAGAGCTCGAGCGCGCTCGCCGCGTCGAGGGCGATCCCGAGCTCGCCGAACGGGTCGCCGTCGACATCGAGCGGTCGCACCGACCGGTAGCCGAGGAGTGCGAAGCGGGCGCGCATCCGCTTGCCGCCGGCGAGGTAGTCCGAGGCCTCCGTGAGCAGTGGTGCGGCGTCCGGTCCGAGTGCCTCGAGTTCGGTGCGCTGAGCGGCGAGCGTATCGTCGATGCGCTCCTGTATAAGCCCTGCGAGTCGGGTCGTTTCGTCCACGTCGCCTAGCCTAGCCCGGCGCGGACGGCGTAGACTTGAAGGCAGAAGAGTCGGCGCATCTGGAGTTGATCATGGGACTGTCTGAACGAGAGCAGCAGTTGCTCGACGACATGGAGCGACGGCTGTATCAGAGCGAAGCCGATGTGATGCAGGCCGGCTCGGGTACGCCCCGCCGGTTGAACCTCCGCTCCCTGGTGCTGGGCATCCTGCTCGGCCTGGTTGGTGTGGGCGTGATGATCGGCGGCGTCGCGGCGCAGCAGCTCTGGCTCGGACTCATCGGGTTCGCCGTGATGCTCGGCGGGGCCGTGCTCGCGTTCTCGAAGCGCGAGGATCCCCTCGCGACCGAATCCGGTGCGGAGTCGGCCGACGGCGGCGGTCGCCCGCGCGAGAGCTTCAGCGATCGCATGGAGCGGCGCTGGGACGAGCGGATGGACGGGCGCTGATCATCCTCGGCTGAGCGCATCCTCGGCTGAGCGCGAAGCCGAAGGGCGGTGGAGAGATCCACCGCCCTTCTTGCGTGTTCGGGACCGGTTGCCGGGGCGCCGGCCTCCCGGGAACGGACTCCTGGTACGGGCTGTCCGGACGCGGGCTTTCCAGGTATCGGCGCGCCCGGAAACGGGGTGGCGGGGAGGGTGCCGCTCCCGGAGAGGGACCGAGTGGGGAAATAGTGGTGTAAAAGTGGTGGAAGTGGAGTGAAGTGGAGTAAAGTGGCGACATACCCCGTCGCCCGCGACGGCGCGGGCCGGCCGATGAGGGGAAGGAGAGCACGATGTTCCTCGGTACCTTCACGCCGAAGCTGGACGACAAGGGCCGTCTGATCCTCCCCGCCAAGTTCCGCGACGAGCTCTCCGACGGCCTGGTGGTGACCCGCGGCCAGGAGCGCTGCCTGTACGTCTTCGGCGAGTCCGAGTTCGCCCGGATGCACGATCGGATCCGAGAGGCGCCGATCACCTCCAAGCAGGGCCGCGACTACCTGCGCGTCTTCCTCTCGGGCGCCCACGCCGAGACCCCGGACAAGCAGGGCCGCGTCACCGTGCCGCCGGCCCTGCGCCAGTACGCCGGCCTCGACCGCGATCTCGCGGTCATCGGCGCGGGCAGCCGCGCCGAGATCTGGGACGCCGGGGCCTGGCAGCGCTACCTGCAGGAGCAGGAGACGGCCTTCGCCGAGATCGAGGAGGAGGTGATCCCGGGCATGTTCTGACCTCGGGCCCGTGGTTTCTCGTTCACCACCCTGACGCACTTCCCCGGCGGCAGGTGGGTAGACGAGGAACCAGGGGGCCGAGATCGCCCGACGCGCTATGGACGACACCACTCAGGATCCCGCGGAGCTGCACACGCCGGTGCTGCTCGAGCGCTGCCTCGAACTGCTCGCCCCGGTCGCCGAGCGGCCGTCCGCCGTGATCGTCGACGCCACTCTCGGCATGGGCGGGCACAGCGCGGCGCTGCTCGAGGCCCATCCCGGCCTCACCGTCATCGGCTTGGACCGGGACGCCGAGGCGCTGGCCCTCGCCGGCCGCCGACTCGAACGCTTCGGCGACCGAGCGATCCTCGTGCACACCATCTACGACGGCATCGTCGAGGCCGTCCGCGGCGCCGGCTTCGAGCGGATCGACGGAGCGCTCTTCGACCTCGGCGTCAGCTCGCTGCAGCTCGACGAGGCCGATCGTGGATTCGCCTACGCGCAGGACGCCCCGCTCGACATGCGGATGGATCAGGGGGTCGGACCGACGGCGGCCGAGATCCTGGCCGAGGCCCCCGAGGGCCGGCTGCGTGCGATCTTCGAGCGCTACGGCGAGGAGCCTCTCGCGGCCCGCTACGCGCGCGCGATCATCGCCGCACGAGCCGAGGCCCCGATCGATCGCAGCGGCAGGCTCGTCGACGTGCTCCAGGCGGCCACGCCGGCTGCGGTGCGGGACCAGCGGCACCCCGCGAAGCGGGTCTTCCAGGCGCTGCGGGTCGAAGTGAACGGCGAACTCGTCGCACTCGAGCGCGCGATCCCCGCGGCGCTGTCGCTCCTGACGCTCGGCGGGCGCCTGGTCGCGATGAGCTACCAGTCGCTCGAGGACCGCCTCGTGAAGCGCGAACTGGTGTCCCGGAGCCGATCCACCGCTCCCGCCGGGCTTCCCGTCGAGCTGCCGGAGCATCGCCCCGAGTTCGCGCTGCTCACCCGGGGCGCGGAACTCGCCGGCGATGACGAGCGCGAACGCAACCCCCGATCCATCCCCGTGCGCCTGCGGGCCGCCGAACGTCTGAGGGAGGCACGATGAGCACCACTGCTGCCCTCGAGCCGGACGAGCTCGCGGTGCTGCGCGCGAGCGCGGCGCCGCAGCCGACGCCCGAACGC
>NZ_JBHSRW010000174.1:0-4880 GCF_042659205.1 Leucobacter soli | reverse complement strand
GCCGCGCGCGCGGGCCAGCGCGGCGGCGGCCAGCACGTTCTGCACGAGATGCGGCGCGGCCAGACCGCGTTCCGCGAGCTCGGTGATCGTCACCAGTTCGAATGCCGAGGCGCGGCGCTCGGCGTGGTAGCCGCGATCGATCAGGATCCCGTCGACGACGCCGAAGCCGCTCGGGGGCGGGCTGTCGAGCCCGAAGCTGATGGCACGGGCGCCCTCGACCACGTCAGCCTCCTCGACCATCCGCTCCGTCGCGGCGTCGGCCCGGTTGTAGACGCACGCCACCTGGGTGCTCGCGTAGACCTTGGCCTTGGCCGCGGCGTACGCGGCGCTCGCATCGACAGCGGATCCGTCCGCCGTGCGGGCGCGGCCGTGCCAGTCGAGGTGATCGTCGGCCAAGTTGAGGCAGACGCTCGCGTACGGGGAGATCTCGCCGAGGCGATGCAGCTGGAAGCTCGACAGCTCGACCACGAGGGCGTCGTATCCCTGGGGGTCGCGGAGCGCGTCGAGGATGGGCACGCCGATGTTGCCGACCGGTGCGGCGCGCAGTCCGCCTGCGAGCAGCATGTGGGCGGTGAGCTGGGAGGTGGTGGTCTTGCCGTTCGTGCCGGTCACGCAGATCCAGTCGGCGATGCGCAGGGTCTTGTCCCGCAGGCGCCAGCCGAGCTCGATGTCCCCCCAGACGACCGTGCCCCGGTCCTCCGCCCATGCGGTGAGCGGATGGTCGGGGCGGTACCCGGGCGAGACCACGACGAGCTCCGGGTCGAAGGCCTCGAGCACCGCGAGCTGCGCATCGTCGGTGTCATGGCACGATCGCTCCGCGCCGATCACGTCGAGCAGCCGCTCCCGGTCGGGGTCCGGCGCGCCGTGGATCACGCGGACCCTGGATCCCAGCTCGACCAGGGTGTCGGCGACCGAGAAGCCGGTCACGCCCAGGCCCAGTACCGCCACGCGCAGCCCGGACCAGTCGTGATGCCAGCTCGAGAGCGCCAGGACCCGTTCGCGGGAGCCCGCGCTCACTGCTGCGTCACCCACTCGGCGTAGAAGGCGCCGACGCCGGCCATGACGAACACGCCGGCGATGATCCAGAAGCGCACGACGACCGTCGTCTCCGCCCAGCCCTTGAGCTCGAAATGATGGTGGATCGGGCTCATCAGGAAGATCCGCCGCCCCTTGGTCGCCTTGAAGTAGGCGCGCTGCAGGATGACCGAGCCGACCTCGATGATGAAGAGCCCCCCGATGAGGACCAGCAGCAGCTCGGTGCGGCTGAGGACGGCGAGTGCCGCGATGGCCCCGCCGAGGCCGAAGGATCCGGTGTCCCCCATGTAGATGTGCGCCGGGCTCGTGTTCCACCAGAGGAAGCCGATGAGGCCGCCGACGAAGGCCGCCGAGACAACGGCGAGGTCCATCGGGTCGCGCACCAGGTAGCAGCCCGGGTCGACGACCCCGGCGACGCAGCGCTGCGACGACTGCCAGAAGCCGATGATGAGGTAGGCGCTGAAGACGAGGATCGAGGCGCCTCCGGCGAGGCCGTCGAGCCCGTCCGTGAGGTTCACGCCGTTGGTCGCGGAGGTCACGATCGCGACGACCCAGATCAGGAACAGGCCCGTGCCGACGACGAGGCCGGCGCCGAGGAGGTCAACCGGCAGATCGCGGAACAGCGAGATCGCCGTCGAGGCGGGAGTCAGGCCGGCATCGTTCGGGAACTGGAGGGCGAGGACGCCGAACGCCACCGAGATGACCACGGTGCCGCCGATCTTCGACCAGCCGCCGAGGCCGAGCGACTGCTCCTTGCGGATCTTCAGGAAGTCGTCGGTGAAGCCGATCGCCGCGCAGCCGACCGCGAGCAGCAGCACGAGCATCGCCGAGACGCTCGGCGTCTCCGTCATCACGAGCTTCGCCAGGAAGTAGGCGATCACCGTGCCGGAGATGAAGATCAGGCCGCCCATCGTGGGCGTGCCGCGCTTGGCGAAATGCGACTCGGGCCCGTCCTCGCGGATGAACTGGCCCCAGCGCAGGCGGCGGAAGCCGCGGATGAAGAGCGGTGTCAGCAGGAGCGAGTAGAGCATGGAGAAGGCTCCCGCGAGCAGCAGCGCGATCATGCGTAGGCCTCCCCCAGCCGATCGCCGAGGGCCTGCAGGCCTGCGGCGTTCGACGATTTGACGAGCACGGTGTCCCCGGGCCGCAGCGTCTCGAGGAGGTGGTCGTAGGCCGCGTCCGCGTCGGCGAAGAAGACGCTCTCGCCGTCCCAGGATCCCTCGTTGATGGCGCTGATGTGCAGTCGGCGGGCGGCGTCCCCGACGACGACGAGCTCGGAGATGCGGAGCCGCACGGCCTGCAGCCCGATGCGGTCGTGCTCCTCGCCCGAGTACTCGCCGAGCTCGCTCATCGCCCCCAGCACGGCGACGGTGCGCGCTCCCGGCCTGGCCACGAGGGCGAGCGTCTTGAGCGCCGCGCTCATCGAATCCGGGCTGGCGTTGTAGGCGTCGTTGATCACGGTGATGCCGTCGCGTCCGCCGAGCACCTGCATCCTCCCAGGCGCCGCGAGCACGGTCGATTCCAGGGACTCCACGACGTCGTCGATCGACAGCCCGAAGCCGAGGCCGATGGCCGCTGCGGCGAGGGCGTTGGCGACGTGGTGCTCGCCGAGCACCGGGAAGCGCACCTGGCGGGACTCCTCCGAGACCGGGTGCTCGCCGAGTCGCGCCGTCAGCGTGAAGCGGGTGCCCCCGGCATCCGCTTCGACGTCGGTGGCCCGGACGTCGGCATCCGGATGCTGGCCGAACCAGCAGACGGTCGCGCGCGTCAGCTCGGCCATCTTCACCACACGGGGGTCGTCCCGATTCAGGACGGCGGTCGCGGTGTCCGGCAGATCCCGCACCATCTCGCTCTTGGTGCGGAAGGTGGTCTCGATACCGCCGAACTCGCCGGCGTGCGCCAGGCCGACCGACAGCACCACGCCGATCTCCGGCGGCGCCATCGCCGTCAGGCGGGCGATCTCGCCCTCGGCGCTCGCGCCCATCTCCGCGACGAGCGCCTCGGTGTCCGCGGTGACCCGCAGCATCGTGAGCGGCCCGCCCACCTCGTTGTTGAACGACTTCGCCGACGCGACCGTGTCGAAGCCCGCCCGCTCCAGCATCGCGGCTACGAGGTTCTTGGTCGTGGTCTTGCCGTTCGAGCCGGTGATGCCGACGATGCGGAGGCTGCCGCCCGCGCGGGCGCGCCGGATCGACTCGGTCGCGAGCGCGCCGAGCGCCTCGGTCGCGTCCTCCACGACGATCTGCGCGATCCGGTCGTCGACCTCGCGCTCCACGACGAGGAGCGCGGCCCCGCGCTCGATCGCCTGCGGAACGTACAGGTGCCCGTCCGTCTCCTCGCCGCGTCGGGCGAAGAAGACCTGGCCCGCCTCGATCTCCCGCGAGTCGGTCTGGGATTCGCCCGCGATGACGGTCTCGGCGGTCGAACCGTCCCGGCCCGGGACGAGCCGCCCGTCGATCGCGGCGGCGATCTCCGCCAGAGTCAATGCGATCACAGCAGTCCTGCCTCGCGCAGAGCCGCGCGTACTTCGTCTCGCGCCGAGTACGGGAGGTGCTGCCCGGCGACTTCCTGGTAGTCCTCGTGCCCGGGACCGGCATACAGGATAACGTCTTCGGGACGGGCCAGTGAAACGGCGAGCCGCACCGCCTCCCGCGGGTCGCCGCGCTCGATCACCTCGGCTCGGCCGGCGGACTCCGCCCCCGCGATCAGCTGCGCCCGGATGGACGCGGGGTCCTCGCTGCGCGGATGGTAGTCGCAGACGATCAGGATGTCGCTTCCCGCCGCCGCGATCCGTCCCATCTCCTCGCGCTTCGTCGTGTCGCGGTCGCCGTCGGCGCCGAACATGAAGATGACGCGGCCCGGAGCCACTTCTCCGAGCGCGTCGAGCATCGCCTGGAACGCCCCCGGCGTGTGTCCGTAGTCCACGTAGAAGCGGGGCCCGGCGGACCCCGGGTTGATCGCCTCGAGCCGACCGGGGATGTAGATGGGGATCAGTCCCGGTTCGGCCGGGTTCGCCGCGGCGAGGCCCGCAGCGACCTGCTCGATCGGGATGCCCGCCTCGTGCAGCATGATGAGCGCGAGCGCGGCGTTCTCCGCCATGAATCGCCCGAAGACGGGAACGCGGCCGCGGAAGCGCGCACCGCCGGGGCCCTGCAGCGCGAAGCTCACGCCGTCGATGTCCTGTCGCGTCACCGCCAGGTGCCAGTCGGCCTCCGCGCCGTACTCGGTGGCGAGCGTCGTGACCGGGATCCGCGATTCGCGGGCCACGCGCACCCCGTAGGGCGTGTCGACTACGACCACCCCGCGTGCGGCGTGCGCGGGGTCGAACAGCGCGAGCTTCGCCTGGAAGTAGCTCTCCATGTCCGAGAAGTCGTCGAGATGGTCGTGCGACACGTTGTTGAAGGCGACGACGTCGAAACGCACGCCGTCGATCCGGTGCCGCTCCACAGCGTGGGCCGAGACCTCGAGCGAGATCCCCTCGGCCCGTTCCTCGACCATCCTCGCGAGCAGGCCGTGCAGCTCGGGCGCCTCGGGACTCGTGAGCGCGCTGGTCATCGCCGTGTCGCCGACGCGTCGTTCCGCGGTCGAGCTCAGCCCGGCTCGCAGGCCGGCGGCCTCGAGCAGGGCGGCGACGAGGTAGACGACGCTCGTCTTCCCGTTGGTGCCCGTCACTCCGAACACGGTCGCGTCGAGCTCGGCCGTCCCGTAGATCTCCGCCGCCGCTTCGCCGAGGATGTCGCGGGGATCCCCGTCGGAGACGAGGATCGGCAGCCCGATGCCCGCGGAGCGCGCGAGCGCTGCGCCGGCGGCATCGCTCAGCAGGGCGACCGCACCCCGCTCCGCGG
>NZ_JBHSRW010000173.1:0-4966 GCF_042659205.1 Leucobacter soli | reverse complement strand
CGGAGGCGCGCGCGGCGGCCTCGGCCTCGGCCTCGGTGACCGATGCCGGCAGCGTGAGCCGGTCGCGCACCTTGCCGTTCACCTGCACCACCATCGTGACCTCGTCCTCGACGAGCAGCGCGGGATCCGCGGCGGGCCATTCCTCGAGCGCGACGGTCGGCCGGTGCCCGAGCTTCGCCCACATGTCCTCGGCGGTGTAGGGCGCGAAGAGGGAGAGGATCACGGCGATCGCCTCGGCCGACTCCCGCACTGCCGGGTCAGCGGCGCCCGCGCCGGCATCGATCGCTTTGCGGGTCACGTTCACCTGATCCATCAGACGAGCGACGACCACGTTGAACTTGTAGTGCTCGATCAGCCCGGGCGCATCGGCCAGCAGCTGATGCGTGTGCTTGCGGAGCGTCGCGTCGCCGCCGGCGAAGTCGACCCCGGCCTCCGAAGCGACGTCGCCCGCCACGCGCCACGCACGGGCCAGGAACTTCGCCGAGCCCTGCACCGACACGTCGGCCCAGTCGATGTCGTCCTCGGGCGGCCCGGCGAAGGCCAGAGTGACCCGCAGCGCGTCCGCGCCGTGCTCGCCGAGTTCCGAGGCGAACTCGACGAGGTTGCCCTTGGACTTCGACATCTTCGCGCCGTCCTGAAGCACCATGCCCTGATTCAGCAGCGCGCTGAAGGGCTCCTCGAAGTCGAGGTAGCCGAGATCGTGCAGCACCTTCGTGATGAAGCGCGAGTAGAGCAGATGCAGGATCGCGTGCTCCACGCCTCCCGCGTACTGATCGATCGGGCCCCAGGCGTTCACGGCGGTCGGGTCGAAGGCCTGCGTGTCGTCCTGCGACGACAGGAAGCGCAGGTAGTACCAGGAACTGTCGACGAAGGTGTCCATCGTGTCGGGATCGCGGGTCCAGGCCGTGCCTGCCGCGTCGGTCACGCTCGCCCACTCGGTCGCCGCGCCCAGAGGCGAGGACCCCTTCGGCTTGAGATCCAGGCCCTCCGAGGCCGGCAGGCGCACCGGCAGCTCGCTCGCCCCGACCGCGCGCATCTCGCCAGCATTGCCCTCTTCGGCTCCGTGCAGGATGGGGATCGGAGTGCCCCAGTAGCGCTGGCGGGAGATCAACCAGTCGCGCAGCCGGTAGGTCTTCGCCGCGCGGCCGGTACCGCGCTCCTCGAGCACCTCGATGGCGCGCGCGATCGCCTCGGCCTTGCGCAGACCGTCGAGCGGACCGGAGTTCACCAGCACGCCGTCTCCGGCGGTCGCGACACCGCTCTCGAGCGGATCGGGCAGCGACTCCCCCGTCTCGTCGCGCACGTCGACCACGACGCGCACGGGCAGTTCGAACTCCCGCGCGAAGTCGAGGTCGCGCTGGTCGTGCGCGGGCACGGCCATGATCGCGCCGTGGCCGTAATCGGCGAGCACGTAATCGGATGCCCAGACGGGAATGCGCTCGCCGTTCACCGGGTTGATCGCGAAGTGATCGAGGAACACGCCGGTCTTCGGGCGATCGGCGTTCTGCCGATCGATCTCGCTCTGCCGCTGCGTCTCGGTGAGATATTCCTGGAACTGCATGCGCGCCTCGGGCGAGGCGCTGACGGCCAGCTCGGCGGCGAGGTCGCTATCCGGTGCGACGACCATGAACGTCGCGCCGTAGAGCGTGTCTGGGCGGGTGGTGAACACCGGCACCTTCGCCTCGCGCCCCTCGATCTCGAACTCGACCTCGGCGCCCGTCGAGCGGCCGATCCAGTTGCGCTGCATGTTCAGCACCTTGGCCGGCCAGTGGCCCTCGAGCGCGTCGAGGTCGTCGAGCAGGCGATCCGCGTAATCGGTGATGCGGAAGTACCACTGGGTCAGCTTCTTCTTGACGACCACTGCGCCCGAGCGCTCGGAGGTGCCGTCGGCGAGCACCTGCTCGTTGGCGAGCACCGTCTGATCCACCGGATCCCAGTTCACCCAGCTCGCCTTGCGGTAGGCGAGGCCCTTCTCGTACATCTTCAGGAACAGCCACTGGTTCCACTTGTAGTACTCGGGGTCGCTCGTATGCAGCACGCGGCTCCAGTCGAACGACGGCGCATAGATGCGGAACGACGCCTTCTGCTGCGCGATGTTCGCGTAGGTCCACTCGCGCGGGTCGACGCCGCGCTTGATGGCAGCGTTCTCGGCGGGGAGGCCGAAGGAGTCCCAGCCGATCGGGTGCAGCACGTCGTAGCCGCGGCCCCGCCAGTAGCGGGCGAGGACGTCGCCGAAGCAGAACGCCTCGGCATGGCCCATGTGCAGATCGCCCGAGGGGTACGGGAACATGTCGAGCACGTACTTCTTCGGCTTGTCGCTGCCCGCGTTCGGCACCTCGAAGGGCTTCAACTCCTCCCACACGGGGAGCCAGCGATCCTGGATCGCCTGGAAGTCGTAGCTGTCGGCAGCCTGCTCGGTCACTCGCACCTCGAAACATCAAAGAATCGCCCCCGCTCCTGCGGGCGCGCGCACATCGCTCAAGAATACCGCAGCGTGCGGTGGCCACGGCTCGGTGCGGTCCGCCCGGATCCCGCTTGCGCGGATCGCTCTCGTGCACAATACTTAGCCTTATGGATAAGTATTTGCGAGAGATCGACCTCGTCTTCTCCGCGCTTGCCGATCCGACCCGGCGCGCAGTCGTGCAGCGCCTCGGTCGCGGCCCGGGCAGCGTCAGCGAGCTCGCGCGCGAGTTCCCGATGGCCCTCCCCTCGTTCATGAAGCATGTCGGGGTGCTCGAGACGAGCGGCCTGATCCGCACGCGCAAGTCGGGTCGCGTCCGCAGCTGCGAGCTGAACCGGGATCGCCTCGAAGCCGTGGAGGGCTGGCTCACTGCGCAGAGACGCAGCTGGGAGAAGCATGTCGATCGGCTGCAGTTCTTCGTCGAAGCGGAAATCGACGATCCGACCATCGCAGAGACCACCGCAGATCAGGAGCGATCATGAGCAACCCCACGGCCGACCCGAAACTCGACCTCGCGCTTCAGCGCGTGATCCGCGCACCGCGCAGTGCCGTCTGGCGCGCATGGACCGACTCCGCGCGCCTCTCACAGTGGTGGATCCCCGCACCGCTCGTCACTCGGGTCGACCGGCTCGACGTGCGCCCCGGTGGCGCGTTCGTCACCCAGATGAGCGAGGACGGGGAGACCTTCACGCCGCACGTCGACGGCATCTTCCTCGTCGCGGAGAAGGACCGGCGCCTGGTCTTCACCAACGGCATCACCAGCGCGCTGCGCCCGGCGCGCGCCTTTCCGGTCTCGATGACAGCTCACATCGAGCTCGCCGACCACCCCGAAGGCACCGACTATCGCGTCGTCGTGCAGCACGCCTCCGCCGAGGACAGCGCCCGACACGCCGAGCTCGGATTCTTCGAAGGCTGGGGTACGGTGACCGAAGCACTGACACGACTCGTGGAGGCGGAAGAAGCAACCGAGCCGCGCTGAAGCCGCTGTCGCAGAACGGACTAGCGCCTGTCGCGCAGCCTCAGCAGCAGCGGTGCGGCCTTGAGGCGCTTCTCCGCCTCCTCGCGCCCCGGCTCGGAATCGATCGTGATGCCGCCACCGGCACCGACTCGCGCGGTCGCCGCGAGCGTACCGATGCCGCGGAACTCTACGCTGCGGATCGTCATGGCGAGCTCGGCCTCCGTGATCCGCCCTGCCTCGACACCCAGCCATCCGAAGCAGCCGGAGTAGAGGCCGCGCGGGCCTCTCTCGAGATCGCGGAGGATCTCGACGGCACGTCGCTTCGGTGCGCCCGTCATGGATCCGCCGGGGAAGCACGCCTCGATCGCATCGATGGCGTCCGCGCTCGGCAGCAGCTCACCCTCGACCGTGCTGACCAGCTGGTGCACATGCGGGTGCGTCTCCACCCGCAGGAACCCGCTCGTCGCCACCGTTCCCGGCGCGCAGACCCGGCTCAGGTCGTTGCGCATGAGGTCGACGATCATCAGGTTCTCGGCGCGCTCCTTGGGGTCGGTGCGGAGCTCCTGAGCCAACCGCGCATCCTCCTCCGGCGTCGCGCCGCGGGGGCGGGTGCCCTTGATCGGATGCGTCGCGATTCTTCGCCCGTCGATGCTCAGGAACCGTTCGGGGCTCGCGCTCACCAGCGCGCGTCCTCCCGCGACGATCACGCCGCCTCGCGCCGGACGACCGCGTGCGCCCTCGCGCAGTTCCAGGTAGAGGGTCAACGGATCGACGTTGGGCGCCGAGACCTCGGCGGTGTCCGTGAGGCAGAGCACGTAGGCCTCGCCGTCGCGGATCGCCGCGCGGCAGGCCTCGACCTCGGCCTCGTACGCCGCCGGGGTCTTGCGCCAGGGGCCGCGTGCTCCCCCGCCGCGCAGCGCGCCTCCGCCGTCGGGCCGGGTCCGCAGTTCGGGCTGAGACTGCAGTTCGGGCTGATCGATAACGCCGTTTCCATCAGCCCGAACTGCGATCTCCGCCGAAACTGCCCGGCTGGGCACGGATCCGGCAGGAGCGGAGTCGTCACGAGCAGATTCGCCGGCCTGCCGTTCGAATCGGGCTACCCACGCGTCGAGTGCGGCCTCGTCCGGCCCCCGCAGCTCGGCGACCCCGCGCACATGGTCGAGGACCAGAGCGGTGTCGAGGCGCAGGGCGATGGCGGGCTCGGCATCGTCGGGTGCGGCATCGATTCCCAGCAGCGCCTGGCCGAACTCGTAGCCGAGGGCGACGACCCAGCCTTGCGGGGCGCCCTCTTCGGCGAACACGCCGTCGGTCGGGGTGGCGCCCGTGGAGACGCCGTCGCCGGAGCGCCCGCCGGTAGCGATCCTCTCGGAGACGACTCCGGCGTCGCGCAGCTCCGCTAGAAACTCGCGCTCGCGGCCGCGCTCGGCGACCCTCAGCTCGGACGCGAGGCCGAGGACGCTCCGCCCGCCCCAGTCATCGAGCCAGCACCAGGCACCCGACCAGTCCTCATCGGTCCCGCCCGTACCGGAGCCGCCACCGGCGGCGCC
>NZ_JBHSRW010000172.1:0-4973 GCF_042659205.1 Leucobacter soli | reverse complement strand
ACGCGCCCGCGGAGCTGCGCTACGCGCTCGTCGCTCACCTGCACGCGGTCGCGCCGTGGGGCGTGACGGTGGAGACGAGCGCCGGCGAGCTCGGATCGCCCTTCAGCGCGGACACCTCGGGCGCGGCGTTCCGCGTGCTGAGCGATGCCCTCACCGATGCCTACGACGGGGTCGAGACGGTGACCGCGGGCGGCGGCGGATCGATCCCCCTCACGAGCACGCTCGCCGGGATCAACCCGGCGGCCGAGATCCTGCTGCTCGGCGTCCTCGAACCGGACTGCCGGATCCACTCGACCAACGAGAGCGTCCACCCGGAGGAGATCCGGCGCATCGCCCTGGGCGAGGCGCTCTTCCTCGGCAGGCTGGGCGAACGCAGCCGCTGAACCTGCCGAGCCACAGAGCCGCAGAGCCGCAGCGCCGCCGATTCCGGCGCAATGGGGCGGCGGATCCGCGGTCCACGGGTGCCGAGGGCTCCCGGATCGAGGGGCCGCGAGCCCGGCTGTCTGGGAATCCGCTAGACCAGGTTTGCGATGTAACGGAACGGTAACGTACTATCGAGGGATACGCCTTTTGGGGCGTATGGGGGTCTATCTGCGTCGAACCGTGTTCGACGCCGTCCGAAATCGTGAGCAGGAGAACGAGTGGCACGTCCTACGAAGCCCGTCATCGTGGCACTGGTCTCATCCGTGCTCTTCTCTTTCGGCGCGGTTCCGGCCGCCGCGGCGGTCCCGACGCAGGACTTCTCTCAGGTATCGGCAGCCCCGGCTTCCACTCAGTCGCTCGACGCCAAGGTCGCGACGATCAGCGACCAGTCGCTCGACGCGCTCACCGCGATGAGCGCCCTTGCGAACACCCCGCACAGCTACGACGTGGACGCCGCGATCGCGCTCGCCGAGAGCGAGGTCGGCACGAGCCGTGCGACCGGCTGGAACCAGCCGGGCGAGTGCATCTCGTCGGTGCACCGCTGGGTCACCTCCGGAGGCGCGGCGTGGACCGGCAGCGGGGACCCCGTGAACAGCTACCAGGGCGCCACCCGGCTGACCATTGCCGACGCGCAGCCCGGCGACATCGTCCAGTACGAGCATCTCGACTTCCCGACGTCCTGGGTGTCGGGCGTGCACACGCTGCTCATCACCGAGAAGCACGACGACGGCACGTTCACCATCATCCAGTCGAACGTCCCCACCGGCAGCGGCCTGGTCACCAAGGAGACCGCGTGGGTCCCCGAGCCCCCCGAGGGCTTCCAGGCCGTCGTCTGGCGCTTCTGACCCAGCGCAGGGAGGCGACCGGCCGACCGAGCCGTCGGCGCGAACCTCGCTCGTAGGCTCTTAGCCCCACCCGGCAGCGCAACCGCCGGCGGCGGTGCACCCGGCGGCGCGGTGCACCCGGCGGCGCCGGGTTTCACCGTGCGGACGACACCAGCGCCTGCACCGTCTCCAGCAGCCGCTCCGCCGAGCGCCGCCACGAGAAACTCCGCGCATGCGCCGTACCGGCCGCGACGAGCGCAGCACGAGTCTCGTCGTCGTCCAGCGAGCGCACCGCAGCCGCGAACGCGGCCGGATCCTCCGCAGGCACGAAGACGGCGCCGTCACTCGCCACCTCGCGGAAGATCTCGAGGTCGCTGACGACCGCGGGCACCCCGAACGCGAGCGCCTCGGCGATCGGCAACCCGTAGCCCTCGTCCAGGCTGAGCGTGGCGAGCACGGCCCGATCGTCGAGCAGCGCCGCGTACTCGGCATCACTGACGCCGTCGTGGAACACGATCCGCGCCCCGGCGGGGGCGAGCGCCTCGAGCTCGCGACGGCGATCCGCGCTGATCCGACTCAGCAGGTGCAGCGTGTGCTCGGGCAGGCCGGCCAGCCCGCGCACGAGCGTCTCGACGTTCTTGTACGGCATGAAGGAGCCCATGTAGACGACGTTCCGCGGCGGCTCCGACGAGCGTGCGGACGACCTCGCCGACGACCCCGTCGATGGCGGCTCGGATGACTGGGCGGATGACGGTCCAGACGACACGGCCGAGCCGCGATCCGACCCCGTCTCCCCCGCAGGCAGCAGCTCCGCGAGGTCCTGCGGCGCATTCGCGATCACGACGACGGGCCGCTTCGTCAGCCGCACCGCGGCGAACTGACGGCGGCTGGTCTCGCTCACGGTCGCGACAACGTCGGCTCGATTCAGCACGAGCCGCTGCGGCAGGTAGCTCAGGTGGAACAGCCGCCAGCCGAACCGCACGGCCGCGGGCAGGTCGCGCGGCGGGGTGCGATGCCGATAGTAGATCGTGTCGTGCAGGGTGAGGATCAGCCGGAAGCGCCGCCCGAGCGAGCCGATGGTCTGCATCGGCGAGAACACCGCGTCGGGCCGGTGGCGGTTGAGGATCAGCGCCGTGAACGGCTCGCGCCACGAGGTGGGGGCGTGGATCGTGAGCGTCCGCGCGCCCTCCGGCAGCGAGGCGCGCTGCGCCTCGTCGTGGATGAGGAAGACGACGTCGAGACCAGCGCCCGACGCCGCGTCCTGCACAGCCGCGTCCTGCACAGCCCGCGCAAGCTCGGCCGAGAACCGGCTGATGCCGTCGTGGAAGTCGGTGCGGATGTAGCGCGCGTCGAAGAGAAGGCGCGTCGGCCGCCCGGCGGATCCTGTGCTCATCGTGCCGCCCGGCTACTCCGGGACCGGTTCGCCGCGGTAGAGCGCCTCAAAGGTGTCGAGGGTGCGGTTGATGTCGTGGACGGCGACGCCGGAGAGCGACGCGTTCTGCATCCGGAGCCACTCCTCGTGCGGAGCGGTGAGCACCTCGGTGAGTCGGTCCGCCAGCTGCGCATCGTTGTCGGGTTCGAAGAGGTAGCCGTTCTCGCCGTCGTGCACGAGATGCGGCAGCGCGACCGCGTCGGCGGCGATCACCGGCAGGCCGGATGCCATCGCCTCGAGCGTGGCGATGGATTGCAGCTCGGCGATCGACGAGATGACGAATACCGAGGCGCTCGAGTAGGCCTCAATGAGCTGCGGGTCGTCCAGCCTGCCGTGGAAGGTGACGCGGTCCTGCAGCGCGAGCCGCTGGGTGAGCTGCTCGAGGTGCTTGAGCTGGTCGCCGCCGCCGATCACGTCGTAGCGCACGTCGAGCGCGGGATCGAGCCGGGCGAGCGCGTGCAGAGTGACGTCGACGCGTTTCTCGGTGGTGAGCCGGCCGACGAACAGCACGCGGCGCTGCTCGCGCGGGCTCGGATCCGGCCGGTAGTTGCGGCGATCGATGCCGCAGCTGATCGGGATGACCCCGGTGATGTCGACCGTGCGCTCGAGGAACTCCGCGGCGCGACGGGTCGGCGTGGTCACGGCGCGCGCCATCCGGAACGTGCGCAGCGCGTCGTCCCAGGCGAGCTTGAGCACGAGCTTGTCGATGAGCGGCGGCATCACGGTGAAGTCGAGGATGTTCTCGGCCATCACGTGGTTCGTCGCCACGATGGGGATGCCGCGGCGGCGGGCGATCCTGGCGAGCCCCCGGCCGATCACGATGTGGGACTGGATGTGGACCACGTCGGGCTGCACCGCGCTCAGCACCTTGCGCGCGTAGTGCTTGGAGCGCCACGGCCAGACGAAGCGAAGCCAGTCGTGCGGGAGCCAGCGCACCGCGGGCAGGCGGTGCACGGTCATGGGCTGCCCCTCGATGACCTCCGTGGCCGCCCGGTAGCGCCGGTAGCGCTGCGCGGGGGCGATGATGTGCACGTCGTGGCCGCGCTCGACGAGCCCGGCGGCGAGCCGTTCGGAGAATCTGGCCGCGCCGTTGACGTCGGGCGCGAAGGTGTCGCACCCGATGAGGATGCGCAGTCGGTCGGGGCGATCGTTAGGGCTCACGGGGGGCGGGCGTCCTTCGGTCGGGGAGTCCGCCGATCGCGGACCGGGTACAGTCTATTCGCTGAGATCGGGGACGGTCTCGCGCTGCGCCGGGGACGACCTGAATGATGCGTTCACGCGCTGTGCATTTGATCACTATGCGTTCGATATCTGGCTTTTCCCACTTGCGCCGAGCACGCTTGACCGGTGCCCAAGTACCATTCCGCCGCAGCCGCCGAGATCGGCCGACGGATCCGGGCCGCCCGGCAGGAGCTCGGTGTCTCGCTCGAGGATCTCGGCGAGCTCGCGGAGGTGAACTGGACCACGATCGGCAAGATCGAGCGCGGAGCATCGAGCCCGACGGTGGAGTCGCTGATCCGCATCGCGACGGCGCTCGAGGTGGATCCGGGTGCGTTCGTCACCGGCATCTCGGCCGCCCAGTACGGGGGACGCCCGCATCAGCTGACGGCGCGCGACTTCATCGCGGCCCGACGCGAGCAGGGCGGTACGCGCCGCACGGCCGGGTAGAGCACTACCCGCTCGCCGGCCCCGACCGCCCGATGAACCGCGGCACCCACCGCCAGAAGCCGAGTGCGCCGAGCAGCGCGATCGCACCCATCGCTCCCGTGGCCACCGCGAGCGTCGAGATCGCCGCGATGGCCGAGAAGAGCACCGGCGCCGCGGCGCCGCCCGCATCCGTCAGCGTGCGCCACGAGCTGAGAAAGGGCGCCGGATCGTGCCGCGGCGCGAGATCCGCCCCGAGGGTGAGGAGGATCCCGCTCGACAGCCCGTTGCCCACGCCGATCACCGCTGCGAGCATGGCGAACCACATCGACGCATCCGGCAGCTCGTGGGTGAAGGCCAGGAACAGGAACCCGGCGCCGATCAGCAGCATCGCGGGCAGCGAGGCCCAGAGCCGGCCGAAGCGATCCATGACCTGGCCGCTCGCGTAGAAGAGCGCGAAGTCGATCGCCCCGGCGATGCCGACGACGAGCGAGATCGTGTGCGCCTCGAGCCCGAGCGAGAGCCCCCACAGCGGCAGTACGACCTGGCGCGCCGAGCGCACGGCCGCGAGCGAAGCCGCGGTGAGCCCCAGCCGCGAGAGGACTCGCCGGTGGCGCGCCATGGTGCGGAACACCCCCTCGCTCCGCTGC
>NZ_JBHSRW010000171.1:0-5010 GCF_042659205.1 Leucobacter soli | reverse complement strand
GGTGCCGAGCGTGTGCGCGCTCCGCGGCTGCAGCACGGGCTCGCCCTGCGGATCCTTCGCGAGTCGCAGCAGGCCGCTCGTCTCGGCGAGTTCCACGGCAGCCGATCCGTCGGGCAGCCGCAGCCAGTGCGCGTCGATCGCGCGGTCGTCGGGCCCTGTGACCTCTACGGGTATCCGTCGAGCGCCCGGGACGGCGGCCGCGACCGTATCGAGCGAGCCCTCCCCACCGTCGGCCATCGGGCGCAGGAGGACCGTGTCCTCCGGCCGCTCGATTCCCCAGCCGGCGGCGAGCGCGGCAGCTGCCCGTTCCGCGGAGATCGACCCTTTGAATGAGTCCGGTGAGAAGACCACCCGCATCGCCGCACCCGCGTTCACGTCGTCAGCCTAGCAAGCCGGTGCCAGTCGCTCCGCGCCGGGTCGCACCGGTCCGCACCGGGTCGCTCAGATCAGCCGCAGATCCTGCTCGATGACTCGCGTCGTCTCGAGCAGGAGCGGCAGATGGCGCTCGGCCGAGGGCGCCAAGGATCCTCCCCCCGCGCTCGTCGAGATGTTGACGGCTGCGGCGACGCGCCCGTCACGGCCGCGAACCGGTGCCGCGAGGGATCGCAGCCCGATCTCGAGCTCGCCGTCCACGAGCGCCCAGCCCTGCTCCCGCACCCGGCCGATCTCGGCGGCCAGCTCTGCGCCGCTCGCAAGCGTCCGCTCGGTGAGCGCACGCGGCTCGGCGGTCGCCAGCACCTCCGCGAGCTCTGCCTCGGGCAGAGCGGCGAGCAGTACGCGCCCCATGCTGGTCGCATAGGCGGGGAAGCGGGTGCCGATCGTGATCCCGACCGTCATGATGCGTCGCGTGGGCACGCGGGCGATATAGAAGATGTCGCTGCCGGAGAGCACGGCCGCGGAGACCGACTCGCCGACCTCGCGCGAGAGCCGTTCGAGGTGCGGCTGCATCACCTCGGGCAGCGAGAGCGCGGAGAGGTAGCTGAAGCCGAGTTCGAGCACGCGCGGCGTCAGGCTGAAGACTCGGCCCGAGCGGCGCACGTAGCCGAGCACCTCGAGCGTGCGGAGGAAGCGGCTCGCAGCAGCCGGAGGGATCTCCGACCGGCGGGCGACCTCGCTGAGCGTCAGCTCGGCGTGCTCGGCATCGAATGCGCGGATCACGGCGATCCCGCGCGCAAGGGACTGGACGAAACCGTCACCCTCGCGCATCGTCGAATCCTCCACTCTGTCACTCTATCCGCGTCGCTCGTATGCCGTTCGTCCGTCGGTCGCACCGCGGCCCGTACGGTCGCTCGCACCGCCGCTCGCACCGGCGCGCATCGCCGGCATGCATCTGCGACACTCCCGGTCCGCGCGTGCGCGGCGCGTCCGGAGCGACCCCGCCGTCACCGTTCGATGACTACGGCGAGACCCTGCCCGACCCCGATGCAGATCGCCGCGACCGCGACGCCGCCGCCTCGGCGCTTCAGCTCCTGCGCGGCGTGACCGATGATCCGCCCGCCTGAGGCGCCGAGCGGATGCCCGATCGCGAGCGCCCCGCCGTGGATGTTGAGCTTCTCGGCGTCGAGTTCCGGCCAGCCCGCGAGACATGCCAGCGACTGCGAGGCGAAGGCCTCGTTCAGCTCCACGAAGTCGACCTCCGCCCACGTGCGGCCGGCGCGCGCGAGCGCCTTGTTCGCCGCCTCGATCGGGGCGATGGGGAAGTCGTCGGGATCGACGCCGTGGGCGGCCCTGCCGGTGATCCGGGCCAGCGGCTCGGCGTCGATCGCGCCCTCGCGGCCGAGCAGCACGGCGGAGGCGCCGTCGTTGATCGACGAGGAGTTGCCGGCGGTCACGGTGCCGGATCCGTCGGCGGCGAACAGCGGTTTCAGCCCGGCGAGCTTCTCGACGGAGGTATCGTCGCGGATCCCTTCGTCGCGCGCCAGCTCGTGCCCGTCGACCTGCACGATCTCCGCGTCGTATCGGCCCTCGGCCCACGCCGCGGCGGCGAGGTGGTGCGAGCGGGCGGCGAACGCGTCCTGCGCCTCCCGAGCGATCCCCCACTCTCGGGCGATCTTCTCGGCCGACTCGCCGTTCGAGATCGTCCAGTGCTTCGGCAGCGCACGGTTGACCATGCGCCATCCGATCGCCGTGTTCCACAGGGTCTGGTTGCCAACCGCTGGCCAGGGGCGGCCCGATTTCTCGATCACGTACGGCGACCGGCTCATCGACTCCACACCGCCCGCGAGGACGATGTCGGCGTCGCCGGCCTCGATGGCGCGGGATCCCTGGATCACGGCCTCGACGGACGACGCGCAGAGCCGGTTCACGGTGACGCCCGTCACGCTGGTCGGGAATCCCGCGAGCAGCGCGCCGAAACGCGCCACGTTGCGGTTGTCCTCGCCCGCCTGGTTCGCGTCGCCGAAGATGACGTCGTCGATCCGGGCAGGATCGAGCCCGGTCCGATCGACCGCGGCGCGCATGACGACGGCCGCGAGGTCGTCGGGCCGCACACCCGAGAGCGCACCGGCGGCACGCCCGAAGGGGGTGCGCACCGCGTCGTAGATGTAGGTGGAGGTCATATGCGTCCCTTTCCTGTTAACGGCTGGATCCTGCGACTACGCGCCGGATGACGAAAGAAGAGTACGTGCAGGATGACGAAGCAGAGTACGTGCAGGATGACGAAGCAGACTGCGCACGGGATGACGAAGCAATCGGCTCAGGACGACGGCTCGGTCGCATCGATGAGTGCGAGCCCCGTCAGCGCTTCGAGCCCGGCGACGGTGTGCCCCCCGAACGTCTCGCGTACCGCGAAGCCGTCGGGTGTCACGTCGAACACCGCGTGGTCGGTGTAGACGCGCGTCACGCAACCGACGCCGGTGAGCGGGTAGCTGCACGCCGCGACGAGCTTGGATTCGCCGGTCTTCGTGAGGAGGTCGGTCATCACGTAGACGGACTTCGCCCCGATGGCGAGATCCATCGCGCCGCCGATGGCGGGGATCGCTTCGGGCGCGCCCGTCGACCAGTTCGCCAGGTCGCCGTTCTGCGCCACCTGGAACGCGCCGAGCACGCAGACGTCGAGATGTCCGCCGCGCATCATCGCGAAGGAGTCGGCGTGCTGGAAGTAGGCGGCACCGGGCAGCGCAGTCACGGCCTGCTTGCCGGCGTTGATGAGATCGGGATCCACCCGGCCGGCCTCGGGAGCGGGGCCCATGCCGAGCATGCCGTTCTCGGTGTGCAGGATGATCTCCAACCCCTCGGGGAGGTAGTTGGCGACGAGGGTCGGAGCGCCGATCCCGAGGTTCACGTACGAGCCCTCGGGGATGTCGGCGGCGATGCGCGCCGCGAGATCCTGCCTGGTGATCGTGGTCGTCATCGCGCGACCTCCTCGGTCTTCGCCTCGACTGACCGGGCCGCTGTGGCGGCCGAGTCCGGTGCATCGAAGGCTTCGCCTTCGCCGCGCACCGGCCTCCCCTCCAGGTCCACGCCGCCGACGAACTCGCCGGCGCGCAGCCAGCGCCGCTCGCCGACCGCGACGACGCGGTTCACGAAGATGCCGGGAGTGACGACGGACTCGGGGTCGAGCGCGCCGAGCGGCACGATCTCGTCGACCTGGGCGATCGTCGTGGTCGCGGCGGTCGCCATGATCGGGCCGAAGTTGCGCGCGGTCTCACGGAACACGAGGTTGCCCCAGCGATCGGCCTTGAGCCCGCTGATCAGCGCGTAGTCCGCGGCGATCGGGTACTCGAGCAGATAGGTCCTGCCGCCGATCTCGCGTACCTCCTTGCCTTCGGCGAGTTCGGTGCCGACGGCGGTCGGCGAGTAGAAGGCCCCGATGCCGGCGCCCGCCGCGCGGATCCGCTCGGCGAGGTTGCCCTGCGGTACGAGTTCCAGTTCGATGGCGCCCTCGCGGTAGAGGCCGTCGAAGACCCAGGAGTCGCTCTGCCGCGGGAAGGAGCAGACGATCTTGCGCACGCGCCGCTTGGCGAGCAGAGCCGCCAGCCCCACATCGCCGTTGCCCGCGTTGTTGTTCACGATCGTGAGGTCCCCCGCGCCCTGCGCGATCAGCGCATCGATCAGCTCGACCGGCTGGCCGGCTCGGCCGAAGCCGCCGATCATCACGGTCGCGCCGTCGGGGATGCCGGCCACGGCCTCCTCGACCGATGGAACGGTCTTGTCGATCATCGTCACCTCCGAGTGAGCGGAGCACCCGCTCGCCATAATTTCGCTCTGCGAATTTATATTCGCTTTACGAAACCACTGTACTCCGACGCGCCGCAGGATGCACCCCTCGGTCGGGTCCGGGCACCGATCCCGACTCCGCTCCCGATACCGATCCTGATCCTGATCCTGATCCGGGATAGAGTGCACGAGTGACCGCCTCCGCCAGCACCGCCCGCGCGCCGTGGGTGCTGCTCTTCGTCGCGGTGGCGCTGATCGCGATGAACATGCGGATGACGATCACCGGCGTCGGCCCGCTGATCGAGCAGATCGCCGCGGACCAGGGCGTGAGCCCGGCGACCCTCGGCATCCTCGCCTCGGTGCCACTGCTCGCCTGGGGGCTCTTCTCGCCGATCGCGCAGACCATCGGCGCCCGACTCGGCATGTCCCGCACGATCTCCTGGTCGCTCGTCGTGCTGGCCGCGGGCACCGTCTGGCGCTCCGTGCCCGGCAGCCCGCTGAACCTCTGGCTGGGCACCGCGCTCATCGGGTTCGGCCTGGCCATCGGCAACGTGCTGATGCCGGCGGTGATCAAGCGGGACTTCGGCGAGCGCATCCCTCTCGTCATGGGCGTCTACACGGCGCTGCTCAGCGGTTCGGCAGCGGTCGCCTCCGGCATCGTCGTGCCGATCTCCGAGCTCGAATCGGTCTCGGGCGAACAGCTCGGCTGGCGGATCGCGCTGCTCGCCACCGGGGCGCTCCTGCCCGCCGCACTGCTGCTCTGGATGTGGGTGACGCGCGGCGAGGGATCCGGGCGGGGCGCATCGGCGCAGCACGCAGGATCGCCGGGCGCAGGATCCCCGGCCGCCGCCG
>NZ_JBHSRW010000170.1:0-5022 GCF_042659205.1 Leucobacter soli | reverse complement strand
CCCCGGGGTGCGACCCCGCGGCGCATCCCCGGAACGCGGGACCCGGACGCGGCCCCCGGAACGCGGGCCTCGGATGCGGCCCCAGCGCGGTCCGCCGCTTCGAAACTGTACGTTTTCGTCGAAGCAGTACCTGTTTGCGCGTCGATCGCGTACCGTCTCGACGAAAACGTACAGTTTCCGATGGAAGCGCGGTGACGCAGCCCGCGGCGACCGAGCCCGCGGAGAACAGTGCGGAGAATGGTGCCGAGAACGGCTCGGGGAACGGGCAGCAACGGCCGGGTAAGCTGGGGGCATGGCAGATGGCACCGCCGCGGATACGAACGCGCTCAGTTACGAGCAGGCGCGCGACGAGCTCGTTCAGGTGGTGTCCCGCCTCGAGCAGGGCGGCGCCACGCTCGAGGAGTCGCTGCAGCTCTGGGAACGCGGAGAGGCGCTCGCCGCTCGCTGCGAGGAATGGCTGATCGGGGCGCGGAAGCGGCTCGAGGCAGCCCGGTCCGGCGCAGCCGGCGATGCTGCGTCCGGCCAGGCACCGGCTGCGGACGGGGGCGAGACCCGGGCATGACGGAGAAGCGCAAGGCGCCGGTGGTCGTCGCCGAGCTCGGACGACCCGAGACCGCCGCCGAGACCGCCGCCCGGAAGGCCGAGAACAGTCGGCTCTACCGCCAGCGGAAGACCGTCAACAACCTCGTCCTCTCCCTGCTCGTCTCGCTGGGAGTGGTGCTCCTCATCGTCTTGATCGTCCCCCGCGGCACCGACATGTGGCAGGACCACTCGGTCGACGCCGCAGCCGCAGCGACGGCAGCGGCGCCCACGGCCGGTCAGGCGCTCGTCGCGCCCGATACGCCCGACGGCTGGCTCGCGAAGCAGGCCGAGCTGCGCGGTGGCACCGGAACCATCTCGTACTGGTACATCGGCTACACGACGGCGAACGGCGCTTACGCCGCGGTCGTGCAGGCATTCACCTCCGACGGCTCCCCCGTCGACGAGACCTGGATCGCCCAGCAGCTCGAGGCGCAGACCGCCACCGGCACCGAACGGATCGGCGGCCTGGAATGGACCGCCTACGATCACCCTGAGCGCAGCGCCGACCACACCAACGTGCGGTTCGCCCTGCAGTCGCAGGCCGGTGCGTCGACGCTGCTGGTGTACGGGACCGATGAGGCGGACGAGTTGCGCGCCCTCGCGGCATCCGTCGCCGCGCAGGTTGCGGCGTTCGAGACCGCACCGCAGGATCGATAGTCAGGAGCCGCAGTGGCAGTTCAGCCCAGAATCACGCCCCAGCAGGCGTGGGATGCCTTCATCGCCGGGAACGAGCGCTTCATCGGCGGCACGTCGCGCCACCCGAACCAGGACGTGGAGCGCCGATCCGAGCTCGTGAACACGCAGGCGCCCGACGTCGCACTCTTCGGATGCTCCGACTCGCGCCTGGCGGCGGAGATCATCTTCGACTGCGGCCTCGGAGACCTCTTCATCGCCCGCAACATGGGCCACGTGGTGGCCGAGTCGATCATCGCGTCGATGGAGTACACGGTCGTCGAGCTCGGCACCGCTCTCATCGTCGTGCTCGCCCACGACTCCTGCGGCGCGGTCGCCGCGGCGATCGAGCAATCGGGGCGTACGCCGGGCGCGGTGACCGAAGCCGTCGGGAACACGCTGGCGCCGATCCTGCCGTCCGTGCAGCAGCTCTGGCACCGGGATCATCACGACACCCCGTACGTCGACGCGGATCAGCTCGACGCGAATGCGGTGGGGCGGATCCACCTCGATGCGACCGTCAACGGCCTGCTCCGCGGATCCCGCACCATCAGCGACGCGGTCGACCGCGGCGAGCTCGCCGTGGTCGGCTGCCAGTACCGCCTCACCGAGGGCCGGGCGGTCCCCTACACGGCGGTCGGGCCGCTCCAGATCGACCTGGCCACGGCGGTCTGAGCGCGGCACGGCGCAGTTTTTTCCACCCACCAGTTCCCCAGATCACGAGCAAAGGATGACAGTGACTGATACCGAGTACCGCATCGAGCACGACACGATGGGCGAGGTCCGCGTTCCGAAGAACGCGCTCTACGCCGCGCAGACGCAGCGCGCCGTCGAGAACTTCCCGATCTCGGGCTCCGGCCTCGAGCCCGCCCAGATCGTGGCGCTGGCCCGGATCAAGCGCGCGGCCGCGATCGCGAACTCGGAGCTCGGCATCCTCGACGCCGCCATCGCCGACGCGATCGTCGCCGCCGCCGCCGAGATCATCGGCGGCGCGCATCACGACCAGTTCCCTGTCGACACCTATCAGACCGGCTCGGGCACGTCGTCGAACATGAACATGAACGAGGTCCTCGCCGGCCTCGCGACGAAGCACCTCGGTGCGCCCGTGCACCCGAACGACCACGTCAACGCCTCGCAGTCCTCGAACGACGTCTTCCCGACGTCGGTGCACATCGCCGTGACCGGCGCGCTCATCGAGCAGCTCAAGCCGGCGCTCGCCCACCTGGCGGAGGCGCTCGAGAAGAAGGCGGAGCTGTGGAAGGACGCCGTGAAGTCGGGTCGCACCCACCTCATGGACGCGACGCCGGTCACGCTCGGACAGGAGTTCGGCGGCTACGCCGCGCAGATCCGCTACGGCATCGAGCGCATCGACGCCGCCCTCCCCCGGGTCGCGGAGGTGCCGCAGGGCGGCACCGCTGTCGGCACCGGCATCAACACGCCGCTCGGCTTCCCCGAGAAGGTCATCGCAGAGATCGCCCAGTCGAGCGGCCTGCCGATCACCGAGGCCCGCAATCACTTCGAAGCGCAGGCCAACCGCGACGGCCTGGTCGAGGCGTCGGGCGCGCTGCGCACGATCGCCGTCTCGCTCACCAAGATCGCCGAGGACGTGCGCTGGATGGGCTCGGGGCCGAACACCGGCTTCGCGGAGCTCCACATCCCTGACCTGCAGCCCGGTTCGTCGATCATGCCCGGCAAGGTCAACCCGGTCGTGCCCGAGGCGACGCTCATGGTGTGCGCACGGATCATCGGCAACGACGCGACCATCGCCTGGGGCGGCGCCCGCGGCAACTTCGAGCTCAACGTGATGATCCCCGTCATGGGCACCGCACTGCTCGAGTCGATCCGGTTGCTCGCGAATGTCGTACGCGTCTTCGCCGATAAGACCGTCGACGGCCTCGAGGCGAACGTCGAGCGCATGGCCACCCTCGCCGGCATGAGCCCTTCCACGGTCACCCCGCTCAATCGCCTCATCGGCTACGAAGCCGCGGCGAAGATCGCGAAGCACTCGGTCGCCAAGGGCATCACCGTGCGCGAGGCGCTCGTCGATCTCGGCTACGTCGAGCGCGGAGAGGTGAGCGAGGCGGATCTCGACAAGGCGCTCGACCTGCTCTCGATGACCCACCCGGGCGTCGCCAAGTAGTCTGCGGGCGACGCGGGGAGCGGGCGCGCGCTCCCCGCGCCGCCCAAGAGGTCGCGCGGATAGGTCGCTCCTACTGCGGTGCGCCGCGCGACCTCTAAGCTGGACGGGTGATGCCCGCCGCCTCCCCGCTCGCCGGCGCCAAGGCGCTCGCCACCTTCGCGACGGCCTCCGCGGCCCGAAGGTTCGGCTGGACGAACGTGCTCGAGCGCGCGAACCGCCCCGTCGTGGCGCTCTCGGACATGCAGCCCGTGACCGCCGCCTGGTGGCGCGAACGGCGAACCCTCCCCGGCGAATTCCACTACCTGGCGCTGGGCGACTCCACCGGTCAGGGCATCGGGGCCTCGACCCCCGGCCGCAGCTACGTCGGCCAGCTCGCCGAGCGGATCGAGGAGCACCTCGGTGCTCCGATCCGCGTCACCAACCTCTGCTTCTCGGGAGCCACTTCGTATCTCTGCGCCCGGGATCAGCTGCCACGGGCGGCGGGCCCGCTCGCGGCAGCACCCGACCTCGTGACGCTCGACATCGGGGCCAACGACATCGCGGATTGGGATCCCGTCGCCTATCATCGTCACCTGCGCCTGATCCTCGACGCCCTCCCCGCGCACACCGTCCTCGGGGAGGTGCCATGCTTCCACCTTCCCTGGAATGAGCGCAAGGTAGGCGAGGCGAATCGGATCCTCCACCGGATCGCCGCCGACCGCGGGCTCGCCGTCGTACCGATCCATGCCGCCACCCGGGCTCGCGGACTCGCCGGGGTCCTCACCGAGTTCGCGGAGGACGCGTTCCACCCGAACGACCGCGGCTACGAGATCTGGGCGGAGACGTTCTGGCCGTTCGTCCGCGCCCGCGTCGATGCGGTGCGAGGCAGCGCGATGCGCGGCGAGGGGCACGCGGTGGCCGCCGGCCATGAGGCCGCGCGAGCGGGTGACCCCGCCTCGCCCGTATGATCAGGAGCCTTCGCACTGCACCGCCTGCGAGAATGGCCGGGTGCTCGATCAGACCTTCACCGTGCCGCTCGCGCCCGATCTCGCCGCGGTCGCGGTCGGCAGCCTGCAGGGCGGCCTCTTCGCCGCCGGTTTCAAGCGCCTCGACCTGCTCGGCGTCGCGATCGTCGGCATCGCGACGGGCATCGGCGGCGGGTTCCTCCGCGACATCCTGCTCGGGGTGACGCCGGCCGCATTCTCGAACAACGCCTATCTGCTGACCGCCACGATCTCCGCGCTCGTCGGCATGCTGCTGCTCCGGCTGTTCGAGCGCGTCGACTGGCTCGTCACCTCGCTCGACGCCCTCAGCATCGGCCTCTACGGAGCGATCGGCACGACGAAGGCCCTCTCGATGGGTCTCCCCGTGGTTCCAGCGCTCTTCGTCGGAACCGTCTCAGCCGTGGGCGGCGGTTTCGTCAGAGACCTGCTGCTCAACATCCCGATCGCGGTCATGCACGTCGGATCGTTCTACGCTATGGCGGCGATGGGCGGCATCCTCGTGCTGCTCGTCGCGCTCGCCCTCGGGCTCCCGGTGCTCGCGGCGGCGATCGCCTGCGTCGTCGTCAGCACGGTGCTGCGGCTCTTCGCGGTCCGCTTCGGCTGGAGCCTGCCCGAGCAGCGGGCGCTCAGCCGGCTCCGGCTGCG
>NZ_JBHSRW010000169.1:0-5037 GCF_042659205.1 Leucobacter soli | reverse complement strand
GATCTGCACCGATCTGGCGGCGCCCACCGACTCTGCTGCGAGCACCGACTCGGCCGATCGCGCAGGATCGCCCGACCGAGTCGATGCCGCCGAGCGCGGGCTCGGCGGGGCCGGGTACGTAGGGCTCCCCTCCGCCCTGCGGGGCGCCACCGTGGACTTCGCCGGCTGGCAGGCCATCGACCGCCACGAGCGCGCCACGGCACCGGAGCTCCGGCTCAGGCGGAAGATCCGCAGCACCGAAGAACTGCTGCGCCTCGCACTCGCACGACAAGAAGACACCAGCATCTCCGCAGGAGGAACCCCATGATGATCACCATTCTGTACGGCACGGAGTCCGGGAACAGCGAGATGGTCGCCGAAGACCTCGCCGCAGCGCTGCGGGACGATCACGAGGTCGCCGTCGCGGACCTCGCCGACACCGACCCTGCCGGGCTCGACCCGGCGCACCTGCATCTCGTCGTGAGCTCGACCTACGGCGACGGAGAGCTGCCGAAGAGCGCCTACCCGTTCTATCGTCGGCTCAAGGAGGAGACCCCGGCTCTGGGCGGCCTGCGCTACCTGGCTTTCGGCCTGGGGGACTCCGACTACGTGTACAGCTACGGACTCGGCATCGAGACGCTCGACCAGGAGCTGCAGCGCCACGGCGCGGAACGGATAGGGGACATCGGCCGGCACGATGCCTCCGAGGACGGCGACCCCTCGGAGACGGCGCAGGCGTGGCTGAACGAGAAGCTGGCGCTCCTGCTGGCGCCGACGCCCTGACATGAACCCGGGGAGGGAGACGCCCTCGCTGACCTGGGCCGTCAAGGAATCGCTCGTCGCCTACGTCCGCGGCAGCGCCGGGGGCACCGCCATCCCGGCCGACGGCGCGACGGAGCCGGAGCCCGGCCTCTTCGCGTTCGGCCTCGCCGAGTCCGTCCCTGAACGCCTGAGCTTCGCGGGGAACGTGCACCTCCGCGGGCACGGCGGGATGCTCGACCTGCCGATCGCCTCACCCGCGCTCCAGCGCGACGCCGACGGCTGGTTCCTCTCGATCGCCGACCCCGACGAGGCGCCGGAGTCGGGCGTCCGCATCGTGTTCGCCCGGGTCGAGCGGCTGGAGACGGACCCTGCCGGGCATCCGTCCGCCGTGCTCCTGGGCACGGGCGTCACGCTCACGGAGGACGGCGCCATGCTGTTCTTCGGCCCGTACCAGCACGGCACCCCGCTGGCGGACCTCCGGGTCGTCGGACTGCCGGCGGACGAAGCGGATCGCATCTCGGCGCCGTAAGCGTTCACTCCGGGAACCGCAGTGCGTATCAAGAGATATCATCGCCGTGGAGAGGAGAGCGGCATGATCGAAGCGACCCCTTCGTTCGAAGGGAGTGCGGAGCGCTCCCATCCGACGGGTGCCGACGACCGGCTGCGGCATCTGGTCGCGGCGGCGCGCAGCGGCGGACTCTCGCACATCCTGGGCTCAATGCGCAGCGCGCTCGCCGCAGAGGTCGCGTTCTTCGACATGGCGGGCAACGTCCTCTCGGCGGCTCCGGCTCGCACGCTCTGGGATTTCGAGCGCGTGCTCGCGGTGCACCGGCGCGACGCCGGCGCGGACGCGACGCTCACGGCGCTGCCGGTCGACGTCGACGGCGACATCGTCGGGCTGCTCGCCGCGCGCGCCGATCGCGACCCGCAGCGGTTGCTCCCCGTGGCGATCGATCTGCTCGCACTGGAGATCGCGAAGCTGCGCGCCAAGCAGTTCGGGCAGTCGCAGCTGCTCGCCACCCTGCTCGAGGACATCTTCGAGAAGCGGGTCTCGGATGAGGACGCCGCCGCCCGGCTGGTCCCCTTCGGCATCGACGCGGTCGAACGGCATCGCGTCATCGTGGGCTGGAACCCGGCTGTTCCCGCAGGTCGACGCCCCCTCACCTGGGGCAGTATCTACTCGCTGGTGCACGATCAGCCCGACCCGCTCATGCGGCTCTGGATCGGCGAGCAGATCGTCATGGTCGTCCCCGACGATGCGATGGTCTGGCGGCTGGCGGAGACACTGCAGGCGCACCTCTCGGGCGGCGACCGCGACGCCGGCACCGCGGCGCGGGTCGGCGTCGGGCTCTCGCACTCCGGCACCTCCGGTCTGCGGGCCAGCTACTACGAGGCGCTCACGGCGGTGCAGGAGGGCAGCGGTGTGCGCAGCCCGAACCGCATCGACCTCGCGCGGCTCTTCGTGATGACGAACACGGCCGACTCGCTGCGCGACATGGCGAGGACGATCCTCGGCCCGCTGCTCGAGTACGATCGTTCCCACAGCAGCGAGCTCCTGCGCACACTGCGCGTGTTCCTCGAGAACAATCGGAGCATTCAGGGGACGACCGAGGCGCTGTTCGTGCACCGGAACACATTGCGATACCGGCGGGGACAGATCGAGGAGCTCCTCGACATGGACCTCGACGACAGCGCCCACATCGCGAATCTGTGGCTCGCCTTCGCGATCATCGACGACGAGACTGCACGGGACGGAGAAGCATGAGCGAGTTCTCGCAGATCTACAGCTGGGAGTCGGAGGCCGAGCTCGCGACCGACCAGCCGGAGGAGGCCGCGATCTACTACGAGTGGCTGCTCGGCCTCGCCTCGGGGTCGAAGCCGGGGGAGGCGCTGCTCCGGGTCGGCGTCTCCGACGTGCGCGGCGTCGAAGGCCGGCTGGCCGGCTGGATCCCCGTCTTCTTCGTCGACGACGTGGACGAGGCGATCGCCCGCCTGCGCCCGGGCACCTGGCGCCTGCTCGATACGGGCGACGGGGACGGCGCCTACGTCGCCGATGAGCAGGGGAGCGTCGTCCGCCTGCGTGAGCGCGCGGCAGGGAGGTCGGGCGGGTCGATGAACTTCGACTACTCGGCCCTCGACCTCGCCGCTGCGGAGCGCTTCTACACCCGGCTCCTCGACCTCGAGGCCGCCGAGGTGGTGGACGACACCTACGCCATGCGGTTCCTGACCAGCGGGCGCGGGATCGTGGCCGGTGTCTTCCAGCTGAGCGGGATCGAGCGCCTCGACCGCCGGCCGGCATGGATCACCTACTTCGAGGTCGACTCGGTCGAGGAGCTCGTGAACCGCGCCGTGCAATCCGGGTCGCGGGTCAGGATTCCCCCGGTCGACTCGCCGATCAACCGCTACGCCGTGCTCGACGACCCGTGGGGCAACCTCTACGGCTTCAGCTCGCTGTTCGGAAAGGAGCGCATCGGCACCTTCCCGATGCGCGGTGCCGCGAGCGCCGAGCCGAGCGACTACGCCGAGATCCTGTTCCGCAACGCCCCGTAGCGCCCCGTGGCGGGGTGCAGCGGATCGTCCGACCTTGTGCGCCTCGCACAGCTCGGGCGGGGGAATTCGTTCCCCGCTAGCTGGAACCCGCTACTCGCCGGTTGCGATACTGACGAGGATCAGTCAGCCAACCGAGGAGCGACAGGGATGTCACGAGCCAAGATCAGCACCGACACGATGCTGGAGACCGCGAGCGGCGCGCAGCGCACGACGCCGCCGTTGACGGAGGAGCCGGGGCTGTCCGGGCCCTACGCGACCACGCCGGTGACGGAGTCCGATCCGCGGGTGCGTGCCGAGACGCTGCGCCTGATCGGGGCCGCGCGCGAGATCCGGCCGCTGCTGCGCGAGCGTCAGCAGCAGACCGAGGACGCGGGCCGCTTCGCGCCCGACGTGAACGAGTACCTGATCGAGCACGGCTTCTACAAGATGCTGATGCCGAAGCTCTTCGGCGGCCTCGAGATCGGTGTGGCGAACTTCTTCACCGTGATCTCGGAGATCGCTCGCGGCTGCCCCTCGACGGCCTGGTGCGTGTCGCTGGCCTGCGCGCACAGCCTGACCCTCGGCTCCTACTGGGGCGAGCAGGCGCAGCGCGACATCTTCGAGAAGCACGGCTACATGATCGCGCCGGCCTCGGGCAATCCGATGGGGGCGACGGCCACGCGCGTGGAGGGCGGCATCCGGCTCTCGGGCAAGTGGCGCTACTGCTCCGGCGCGCCGTACTCGACGCATTTCTTCCCGACGGTGATCGTCCCGGCGACCGATACCGAGCCCGAGTACCGGGCGTGGGCCGTGGTGAGTCGCGAGGACTACACCGTCCTGGACGACTGGGGCTCGGTCATCGGTATGAAGGGCAGCGGTTCGAACGGGATCGAGATGGACGACGTGTTCGTGCCGGATCACCACCTCTGCCACGAGACCTGGTCGACGGAGGTGACGGAGCCGACCGTCGGCTACGCCATCCACGGCAACCCGATGTACTCGGGCGTGTTCTTCGGCTTCGCGGAGGGCGAGGTCGCTGCGGTGACGGTCGGTCTGGGGTATGCGGCGTGCGATGAGTACGAGCGGATCATTCGTTCGACGAAGGCGCCGTTCAGCGGGAGCGGGACGTTGCGTGCCGACAATGATGATTGGCGGCGTGTGTTGGGCATGTCGATGTCGCGCATCGATGCCGCGAGCGCGGCGTTGATCCGTAATGGCGAGATCTATGCGGAGTACGGCCGTCAGGTCGCGACGGGTGATGGGGTGTTCGACGCTTCGCGTTCGATGCGTTTGAACAATAGTCATTTCGTGGTCGAGGAGCTGGTGTGGGAGGCGTTGCAGGAGTTGATTCGGACAGCCGGCACGAGCGCGTCGCAGGATGGGCAGAGGATGCAGCGTTACTTCCGTGATATTTGGGCGACGATGAGTCGCACGGATCAGTTCCAGTTCTTCGCCGCACCCGCAGTGGGATACCACTTCGGCGCGACCGAGCAGGACGGGGAGTGACCATGACCGGCATCTCGCACGACTATCCCGTCGGCGCCTCCGTCTGGCAGGAGCTGCGCGTGCGCTCCCTCGACGGCCTCGCCGAGTTCTACCGGGCCGTCCTCGGCCTGACGCTCGAAGCCGGTGACGGCCGGGGCGTCCTCCTCACGGCCTCGGGCGACCGCGTCGCCGGTGTGATCGCGGATCCCGAACTGGCCGAGGCGGAGATCGGCTGGCACGTGTTCCTCGGCGCCGACGACCTGGCCGCCGCGGTGGCGCGCG
>NZ_JBHSRW010000168.1:0-5051 GCF_042659205.1 Leucobacter soli | reverse complement strand
CGGTTCGCCGCCCCGCCGCGCCCCAGATGCCAGGCGTGCGTGATCGCGAGCGCCAGCGCGTCTGCGGCGTCGGCGGGTTTCGGCGGCGCCTGCAGCCGCAGCAGACGCGTCACCATGGTCGTCACCTGGGACTTGTCCGCGCTGCCGTAGCCGGTCACCTGCGCCTTCACCTCGTTCGGCGTGTACAGCGCGAGCGGGATCCCGCGCTGCTCGGCGAGGTACATCACCACACCGCTGATCTGAGCGACGCCCATGACGCTCGCCACGTTGTCCTGGGCGAAGACGCGCTCGAGGGCGATCGCGTCGGGGCGATCCCCCTCGAGCAGGCGCTCGATGCTCGACCCGATACGGTGGATCCGCTCGGGCTGCGCGGCCGTGCTCGGGCTCGTGAGCACCTCCACGTGCTCGAAGGCGACGGTGCGGCCGGGGCCCGCCGTCACCACGCCGATCCCGCACCGGGTGAGTCCGGGGTCGATGCCGAGTATCCGCATGGCCGCCGTGCCGTCTCGTCGGGCTCGGCTATCAGTCGTCGTTCGCGAGCTCGGCCTGCACCTCGGCGCTCAGGTCGAAGTTCGAGAAGACGTTCTGCACGTCGTCGCTGTCCTCGAGCGCGTCGATCAGCCGGAAGACCTTGCGCGCCGTGTCCGCGTCGATCTCGACCTTGAGGTTCGGCACGAACTCGGCCTCGGCCGAGTCGTAGTCGATCCCGGCATCGACGAGCGCCGTGCGCGCTGCGACGAGCTCCGAGGCGTCGGTGACGACCTCGAAGGCCTCCCCGTTCGGGGTCGGGGCGACCTCCTCGGCTCCCGCCTCGAGCACGGCGAGCAGCACGTCGTCTTCGCTGGTCCCCTCGGCCGGCACGGTGATGACGCCCTTGCGCGCGAAGTTGTAGGCGACGCTGCCGGGGTCGGCAAGGGTGCCCCCGTTCCGGCTGAGCGCGGTGCGCACCTCGGCCGCCGCGCGGTTCTTGTTGTCGGTGAGGCACTCGATCATGAGCGCGACGCCGTTCGGGCCGTAGCCTTCGTACATGATGGTCGAGTATTCGACCGCATCGCCCGAGATGCCGGCGCCGCGCTTGATGGCGCGATCGATGTTGTCGCCGGGGACCGAGTTCTTCTTCGCCTTGTGCACGGCGTCGGCCAGTGCCGGGTTTCCCTCGAGGTCGGGGCCGCCGATGCGCGCCGATACCTCGATCACCTTGATGTACTTCGCGAATGCCTTGGCCCGACGCGAGTCGATGATGGCCTTCTTGTGCTTGGTGGTCGCCCACTTGGAGTGTCCGGACACGGGAGCTCCTCTTTCTGCTGTCGAGTCGATGAAAGTCTATTCAGATGATCCCGCGGGCACGAGGGCCGCGCAGGGCCGCCGACGTCGCATCGTCGGCGTCGCAGGTTCCCGCGGCAGCCGCTCGCGGGAGGCGGATCATGGCCCGGGGTCCACCGGCCACGCGGCGGCGATCCGCTGCCTGACGTCGCCGAGCAGCTGCGGCAGGGACTTCGTCTTCGCGATGATCGGGAAGAAGTTCGAGTCGGCGGCCCAGCGCGGCACGATGTGCTGGTGCAGGTGGGCGGCGATCCCGGCGCCGGCGATCGCGCCCTGGTTCATACCGATGTTGAAGCCCTGGCAATCCATGGTCTCCCGCACCACGCGCATCGCGGTCTGCGTGAGCGCACCGATCTCGGCGACCTCGGCCGCATCGGCCTCGTCGTAGGTGCTGATGTGGCGGTACGGGCAGACGAGCAGGTGCCCGTTGTTGTACGGGTACAGGTTCAGCAGCACGTACGCGGATGCTCCGCGGTGCACGATCAGCGACTGCGCGTCGTCGAAGGACGGCGCGCGGCAGAACGGGCAGTCGTGCTCGTCGGGCTGGTGCGTGTCCGCGATGTAGACCATGCGGTGCGGCGCCCAGAGCCGCTGCATCTCGTCGGGCACTCCGACGAGACCGCTCTCCGCGAGCGATTCCGCCGGCACTCCTCCGGGCTGCTCGTTCAGGCCTGCCACGCCGTATCCACCTGCTCGCGGGTCTCGACCGCGCGGAGGATCCGCTCGACGGCCTCGTCGACGGGCACGCCGTTGAGCTGCGATCCGTCGCGGAACCGGAAGCTGACCGAGCCGGCGGCGCGATCCTCCTCGCCGGCGATCAGCTGGATCGGCACCTTGGCCTTCGTGTGCGTGCGGATCTTCTTCGGCATCCGATCATCGCCGTGATCGACCTCGGCGCGCACGCCCTGCCGGCGCAGCCGATCGACGATCCCGTCGAGGTACTCGCCGTACTGCTCGGCGACGGGGATCCCGACCACCTGCACGGGCGAGAGCCACACCGGGAAGGCGCCGGCGTAGTGCTCGAGCAGGATCGCGAAGAAGCGCTCGATCGAGCCGAAGAGCGCCCGGTGGATCATGATCGGGCGATGCTTCTCGCCGTCGGCGCCCGTGTACTCGAGGTCGAAGCGCTCCGGCAGGTTCGGGTCGACCTGCACGGTCGAGAGCTGCCAGGTCCGCCCGATCGCGTCACGGGTCTTGAGGTCGATCTTGGGTCCGTAGAAGGCGGCCTCCCCCGGCACCTCGACGAGCTTGAGCCCGCTCTTGACGGCGACGTTGCGGAGCGCGTCGGTGGCGTAGTCCCAGAACTCGTCGCTGCCGATCCACTTGTCCTTCTCGTCGTCGCGCATCGAGAGCTCGAGCTCGAAGTCCTCGAGCCCGAAGTCGCGCAGCATCGAGATGACGAACTCGAGCACCCTCGTGGCCTCGGACTCGAGCTGCTCCTGGGTGACGAACAGATGCGAGTCGTCCTGCGTGAAGCCGCGCACGCGGGTGAGCCCGTGCAGAGCGCCCGAGAGCTCGTTCCGGTACACCGTGCCGTTCTCGGCGAGGCGCATGGGCAGTTCGCGGTAGCTGCGTGCACGCTCCTTGTAGATCAGGATGTGCATGGGGCAGTTCATGGGCTTCAGGTAGTAGTCCTGGCCCTGCTTCGTGATGGTGCCGTCCGCGTCCCGCTCCTCATCCATGCGAATCGGGGGGAACATGCCCTCGCGGTAGGTCCGGAGGTGGTTCGAGGTGAGGAACAGGTCCTCCTTCGAGATGTGCGGGGTGTAGACGTAGGTGTAGCCGCCGGCGATGTGGCGGCGGCGGGCGTGCTGCTCGATCTCGCCGCGGATGATGCCGCCCTTGGGGTGCCAGACCGAGAGACCGGATCCGATCTCGTCCGGGAAGCTGAACAGGTCGAGCTCCTTGCCGAGCCGCCGGTGGTCCCGCTTCGCGGCCTCCTCGAGCCGCGTCTGGTACTCGCGCAGCTCGTCCTTGGTGGGCCAGGCCGTGCCGTAGATCCGCTGCAGCATTGGATTCTTCTCGCTGCCGCGCCAGTAGGCGCCGGCCGCGCGGGTCAGCGCCCATCCGTTTCCGATCATGCGCGTGTTCGGGAGGTGCGGTCCGCGGCAGAGGTCCTTCCAGCAGACCTCGCCGGTCTTCGGGTCGACGTTGTCGTAGATCGTCAGCTCGGAACCGCCGACCTCGACGTTCTCGTTGTCGCTGCCTCCCACGTCTCCGGAGTCGCCCGCGCCGCCCTTGAGACCGATCAGTTCGAGCTTGTAGGGCTCGGCCGCGAGTTCGGCGCGCGCCTCGTCGTCGGTCACGACCCGCCGCACGAAGCGCTGGCCCTGCTTCACGATCCGCTGCATCTCGGAGGAGATCGCCTTGAGGTCTTCGGGCGTGAAGGGCTGCGCCGGATCGAAGTCGTAGTAGAAGCCGTCGGTGATCGGCGGGCCGATGCCGAGTCGCGCCTCGGGGTTGATCCGCTGCACCGCCTGCGCGAGCACGTGGGCGGCGGAGTGACGCAGGATGTTCAGGCCGTCGGTGCTGTCGATCGTGATGGGCTCGACCGCGTCGGTCTCCGTGACCTCCGCCGCGAGATCCTTCAATTCACCGTTGACGCGAATGGCGACGACCGACCGATCGGAGAACAGGGAGAAGCCATCAGCCACCGGGGCACGCTCCATCTACTAGGGGACGAATCAGACCCGTCGATTCTATCGGGATCGGCGGCGCGCCGAACCGGCCGGCGGCACGGGGCTCGGCAACGGCGCTCGGGAGCGGTGCGCGGTGGAGGCCCCGAGTTGCACCGCGTCAGCGGATGTAGACGTCGAGGTGGTTCCCGACCGTGCCCCGGTCGTAGATCTTGCCCGGGTAGCCGAACGGTGTCTCGAAGACGGTGCCGAGGGGTGCTGACCCCGCGAGTACGATGTAGCCGTCGCGGTCGCTCACATAGCCGCCGGCGTTGACGTGGCGGCCGGGGATCTGCAGGCCGCCGCCGGGCAGCACTTGCTGGCTGTAGTAGGTGAAGCGGTAGCCGCCCCAGTTGACGACGCCGCTGAAGATGAACTGCTGCAGCGTGTACAGCGCCCCGGAGGGGGTGGAACCGCCGGATCCGCCCGATCCGCCTGCGGCATCGCCGGTCTCGACGACCGCGGACCGGTCGAGGAACAGCGCCTGCTCGGGCGCGAAGGCGGAGGTGAACTCCTGCGCGCCCGCCGCGTCGAACACGGCCGCGCGCTCATCGCCTGGGAGGGCGTTCGCCACCGAGAACGGCGCCATCGCGGCGGTGCCGAAGAACGCGAGGACCGCTGCTGCGGCGGAAGTGCGTACGCCGGAGCGCCGGAATGCACCGGCCCGGGGAGTCGCCGCGGAGGAAGTCACGATGCGACGATTCTACCGCGGGGGCGCCCGGCGCTCCCGGGTGCACCGGAAACGCTCAGGGAGATGACGGGGGTGGCGCAGGCGCTCTCGGCGAGAGCCCGGGCGCTCTCACGGCCTGGAGCCCTCGGGTGTACGCATGTACGCCCCCCATGTATCCGAGCACGTACGCACCCACGAGACTGTACGTGATCGTCCGCACTGCATCCCTTCGACCGACGATCTCGTACCGCCTCGACGATCCCGTACCGTTCTGCCCATCGGCCTCGGCGGGCCGAGGCCGCCGAACCGGGGTTACCGGCCAAAACGTGTGGATAGAACCCCGATCTAGCCGCATGATCACGCGGTAGAACAGACATTGTCAT
>NZ_JBHSRW010000167.1:0-5081 GCF_042659205.1 Leucobacter soli | reverse complement strand
GCCGTGACCTCCGCCGCACCGCCGCCGCTCTCCAGCCGGGCGCGCAGCTCGGCGACCGGCCCGGTGATCAGGGTGGCGAATTCCGGGCTGCCGACGACCACGAACTCGCTCAACGGGGCGATCCCGTCGACAGGGGTGTGCGGCGGCATCCGGTGCGCGAGGCACTCGCCGCCGACCGCGCGTACGACGGCGGCGAGGTCGAGGGTCATGCCTGAAGTGTACCGATCATTGATCTTGACGCGAGTACTTCACGCATTGGTACAGTGACAGACCGGGTCGCTCCTCTCTACCATCTCCGATAGCACCCGCGCGCAGCCGTCCGCTCCGCGCACGCCTGAACAGGAGTGAGGAAGCACATGAAAGCCGTCGTATTCCGGGACCCCGAGACCCGCGTCTCGGTCGCCGAAGTCGAGCTCGCCGCGCCCCGTGCCGGCGAGGTCCGCGTCAAGATCGCCGCTGCCGGCGTCTGCCACTCCGACCTGCACGTGAAGCGCGGCGAATGGGACGCCCCCGCACCGATGGTGATGGGCCACGAGGGGTCCGGCGTCGTGGTCGAGCTCGGCGAGGGCGTCACCTCGCTGGCCGTGGGCGACCACGTCGTGCTGAGCTGGGTGCCGCCCTGCGGCGAGTGCCGCTACTGCCTCCAGGGCCATGAGGCCCGCTGCCAGAAGGTCGCCACGGTCGTGGCGCCCAAGGGCGTCCTCTTCGACGGCACCTCCCGGCTGAGCCTCCCCGCCGCGGACGGCGGCGAGCCGAGCACCGCCGAACCGCTCCACCACTACCTCGGCGTCTCCTCCTACGCGGAGGAGGTCGTCGTGCCCGCCTCCGGCGCGATCAAGGTGCGCGACGACGCCCCGCTCGACGTGATCGCCGTCGTCGGCTGCGCCGTGGCGACCGGTGTGGGCGCCGTGCTCAACACCGCCGCGGTCGAGCCGGGCTCCACCGTCGCGGTGATCGGCTGCGGCGGCGTCGGCCTGAACGTGGTGCAGGGCGCCAAGCTCGCCGGCGCCGAACGGATCGTCGCGATCGACGTGGTGCCCGAGAAGACCGACATGGCGCTGCAGTTCGGTGGGACCGATCGCATCGATGCCTCCGAGCGCGACGCCGTGGAGCAGCTGCTCGAGCTGATCCCCGACGGCGTCGACTACGCCTTCGACGCGATCGGCCGCACCGTCACCACCGAGCAGGCGATCCGCATGCTCGGACTGGGCGGCGCCGCGGTGATCGTCGGGCTGCCCCCGACCGGCGCCAAGGCCTCGTTCGAGCCCCTGGTGCTCGCCGAGGCCGACCAGCGGATCCTCGGTTCGAACTACGGCTCCGTGCGCCCGTCGATCGACATCCCCGCCCTGGTCGATCGCTACATGGACGGGCAGCTGAAGATCGATCCGCTGATCTCGGGCCGCCGCCCGCTCGACGAGGCGGCGGAGGCTCTCGCCGATCTCGAGGCCGGCGGCGTGCTGCGCACCCTCCTCATCCCCTGACACCGCACGTTCGGCACACCATCCACCAGCTCACTCGAAGGAGAGAACATTGAGTCAGACAGTTGAGACGAAGGTCGACAAGGGCCTTCGCGAAGGGGTCATGTCGGGCCCCGAGCTCGCGGCGCAGGCCCTGGCCAGCATCGCCCCGAGCGCCGTCATCGCGTTCACCGCGGCGGCCATCTTCCTGGGCGCCGGCAACGGCACCATGTACGCGTTCGCGCTCGCCACGATCGTGATCCTCTGCGTCGGCTACATCGTGTCGATGTTCGCCCGGCGCCACCCCTCCGCAGGATCCCTCTACACCTACGTGTCGAAGGGACTCGGCCCGACGGGCGCGTTCGCCGCCGGCGTCGCGCTGCTCATCGGCTCCTGGGGCATCGCAGCCGGTTCGCTCGGCGGCGCGGCCTCCTACTTCTCCGACCTGCTGCAGCTGTTCGGCATCCCCGCCACCGGAACCGTCTGGCTCGTCATCCTCACCGTCCTGCTGGGCGGCCTCGCGACGTTCTTCACGATCATCGGCATCCGCATGTCGGCGCGGGTGTCGCTCGTGCTCGAGCTGATCTCGGTGTTCATCATCACCGTCCTGCTCATCACCTCGCTCGTCTGGCTCGGGCCGGACGCCTGGGATCCCACGCAGTTCTCGCTCGAGGGCGTGCCGTTCCAGGGGATCGCCGCCGGTATGGTGCTCGGCATCCTCGGCTTCGTCGGCTTCTCGTCGGCCGACGCCCTCGGCCGCGAGGCGCGCAACCCGAAGACCGCGATCCCCCGGGCCATCATGTGGAGCGCCCTCTTCGTCGGCGTGCTCTACGTCTTCTCCGCCTACACGCAGATCGCCGTGCTCGGCGACGAGCTCGGCGAGGTCGCAAGCCCGCTGCAGGCCATCAACGACCGCATCGGCATGCCCGGCTGGTTCGCGCCGATCCTCGTGTTCGGCGTCGCCGCGTCGTTCTTCGCCGTGGTCGTCGCCCCGCTCAACGTCGTCGGTCGCATCATCTACGTGATGGGCAAGGAGGGCGTCGCCCCTGAGCGCTTCGGCCGCACCCACGAGACCCACCTCACCCCGCACCGCGTGCTGCTCGTGGCGGGCGCCGCGGCGATCATCCTCGACGTGATCCTGCTGATCGCGGGCACCCATCCGATGGACATCGTCGTCTGGGTCGACACCTACGGCACCTACGGCTACATGGTCGCCTACGCGCTCGTCGCCATCGCCGGTGTCGTCTACACCCGCCGCCACGGCATCCCGAACGGCATGGTCTGGCTCTGCGCGGTGGTCGCCGTCGTCGCCATGGCGTACGTGTTCATCGCGAACGTGTGGCCTGTACCGGCGTTCCCGTTCAACGTGATCCCCTACATCTTCCTCGCGACGATGCTGGCGGCGTTCCTCCGCTTCTGGTGGATCAAGGCGAACCGCCCCGAGGTGCTCGCGCGGATCGGCCACACCCACACGGAGGAGATGTCGGGCATCGGCTGATCCCCTTCCCGCGGCGCAAGTGCGCAGTCGTGGTGGGTGCAGGACGATCGCACCCGGCGCAACTGCGCACTTGCGCGCGAAACGGGCGCATCGCACGGGGCCTCACGGGGACGCTGCTCGCCGGTCTCTCCGACGGCGCCGGCTGCGCCGAGCCGTGGGATCACTCGCGCACCTTCGAGCTCTGAGCGACCCGGTGCCATAGGATTGCGCCATGAGCGACGGCGCGCCGAACGGGAGAGGCAACCGGACCAGAGGCGAGAGCATCGCGGCCATCGAGCGGGCCACGGGGCTGGCCTGGAACGAGTGGCTCACTCATTTCGACTCCCACGGCGCTGCGCAGCTCGGACACGCGGAGATCGCGCGGATCGCCCGCGCGGCGATGCGCGAGGGCCTCACCAACCCCGACTGGTGGGCGCAGGCCGTGGCGATCGCGTACGAGCAGCACACCGGTCTGCGCGTCCCGGGACAGTCCTCGAGCGGCACCTTCCGGGTCAGCGCGAGCCGCACCCTGACGCTCGACCGCGACGCGGCCGTCTCGGCGTGGGTGTCCGCGCACGGGCAGGTCGCCGAGCACCTCGGGCACGCCGTCACCGGCGCACGCGACTCCCGCACCGAGAAACGCACCTTCTACCGCTTCGATCTCGAAGGAGCGGGCAGGATCGAGGTCTCGGGCACGCCGAATGCGAAGGACTCGGCGAAGACCACGCTCGGAGTCAGCCACGAGGGCCTCGCCGACGGCGAGCGTATCGAGGAGTGGCGCGCGCACTGGAAGGGTCTGCTCGCGGAGCTCTGACACCCCGGCCGCTACGGCAGCGCCCGCGTCAGCGTCAGCGTCAGCGATCGAGTCAGCGATCGAGTCAGCGCTCGCAGTGGCAGCGATCGACCTCCGCGACGCCGCCGAGCGCCTCCTCGATGTGCAGGCCGCAGCCCTCCCAGGTGGGCTTGCCGCAGTCGCCGCAGCTGATCCGCACGCACATGGCGCGATCCCTTCGTCGTGACTTGTTCGTCAGAGTCATCGTATGCCACAACTCCACTAGCGCCGCGTACGACGCCGCGTGCGCGCCGCTCAGCGCACGATCTCGATGCCGGTGGCCGCGGCCGCCTGCTCGAGCGAGCCGAGGTTCGTCAGTTTCGAGAAGCCGGCCTGCTCCATCAGGGCGATCGCCTGGCCCGAACGGTTGCCCGAACGGCAGTAGACCAGGTACTCGGCGTCGGGATCGAGACCCGGGATCGCGGCCGCGACCTCGCCGCCGTTGAAGTCGAGCTGTTCGGCGCCGTCGAGGTGCCCCTCGGCGAATTCGGCTGCGGTGCGCACGTCGAGCAGGATCGCGTCGGGGGCGACTTCGATCGAGGCTGGTGCTGCCGGCGAGCACGAGGCGAGGCCGAGCGCGAGCGCTGCGGCGGCCGCGGGCAGGATCGCTGCGCGCAGCGGGGAGAACTTCTTACGTGACACGGGTGGTTCCTTTCGTCGGGGGATCGGGTCGGGCAGGTCGTTGCGCCGAGCCGTACTCGGCGCACGGGATCAGGTGGGGATCAGCTTCGGCAGCTCCTGCACGAGCACGAACGCGCCCATCGCGAGCACGAAGAAGCCGAAGCCGCGGCGCAGCGCCCGTTCGGGCACCAGGCCCGCGAGCCGCACTCCGAGGAACGAGCCCGCGACGGCGGCGGCCGTGAAGCCGAGCACGATCGGCCAGTCGAGCTGCACCGAGAACAGGTAGCCGGCGAGACCGGCGGCCGACTTCATGGCGATGACGAGCAGCGAAGTGCCGACCGCGATAGCCATCGGCAGGCCGCCGAGCAGGGTGAGCGCCGGCACGATCAGGAACCCGCCACCGGCGCCCACGAGTCCCGTCGCCAGGCCGACGAGGAAGCCGTCGAGCACGATTCGCCTCATCGGCAGGCCGGGCCGGGCCTCGCCGTCGATACCGGTGGCGGCGCCGGCCTCGGCGGTAGCGGATCCGCTACCATGCGAGTCTGCGCCCGCTCCGGCGGCCACCGGCGCCTTCGCCCGCCGGCCCCTGATCATCGCCGTCGCGGTCGCGACCATCATTCCGGCGAACAGCACCATGAGCACCGGGCCAGGAATGTACCCGCCCGCGATGCCGCCGGCGAAGGCGCCCGCCATA
>NZ_JBHSRW010000166.1:0-5125 GCF_042659205.1 Leucobacter soli | reverse complement strand
GTCGCCGGCGCTGCCGCCCGCCCGGTCGGCCACGGACCGGGCGAGCCGCCACACGTCGGGCGAGAGCTGCGGCACGGGGCCGACGATCTCGGCGATCGGCTGCAGTTCGCCGCCGAAATCGCTCTGCGCTGAGAAGCCGATCACATAGCCGTGACTGTGCCTCCGTTGGGAGCGGAACGGCACCCGCACGCGCTGACCCGCGCAGAGCTCTTCTGCGAGCTCCTCGGGCACCGCATAGTCGAAGAGGTGGTCGAGCTGCGGGAGCGCGGAATCGAGCAGCACGTGGGCGACCCGGCGCTCGCCCGGTCGCTCCGCCGAGTAACCCGACATGTCTCTCCGCGCCGGATCGCTCAGGCGCCGGCTGCGGCGCGCAGGTCGGCCGCCCGAGGCGTCGCCTCCCAGGTGAACTCCGGGAGCTCGCGGCCGAAGTGCCCGTAGGCGCTGGTCTTCGCGTAGATCGGGCGCAGGAGCTCGAGGTCGTTGATGATCGCGAGCGGACGCAGGTCGAAGACCTCGCGCACGGCCGCCTCGATGCGTTCCCGCGGCACGCTCTCGGTGCCGAAGGTCTCGACGTAGAGGCCGACCGGATGCGCACGGCCGATCGCGTACGCCACCTGCAGCTCCGCGCAGCGTGCGAGACCGGCTGCGACGACGTGCTTGGCCACCCAGCGCATCGCGTAGGCGGCCGAACGATCCACCTTCGAGGGATCCTTACCGCTGAAGGCGCCGCCGCCGTGCCGGCTCGAACCGCCGTAGGTGTCGATGATGATCTTGCGGCCGGTGAGACCGGCGTCGCCCATCGGACCGCCGGTCACGAACGGCCCGGCCGGGTTGATGAACAGGGCGGCGTCTCCGCTCGTCAGCTCGACGCGGTCGAGCACCGGGCGGATCACCTCGCGCTCGACATCCGCGCGCACCTGCCCCAGATCGATCTCGCGCGCATGCTGGGTGGAGACCACGATCGCCTCGACGCTCACCGCGCGCTCGCCCTCGTAGCCGATCGTCACCTGCGTCTTCCCGTCGGGGCGCAGGTAGGGCAGGACGCCGGTCTTGCGCACCTCGGTCAGCCGCTCCGCCAGGCGGTGCGCGAGCCAGCTCGGGAGCGGATGCAACTCAGGCGTCTCATCGGTGGCGTAGCCGAACATGATGCCCTGGTCCCCGGCGCCCTGCTTGTCGAGCTCGTCCGCCTCCGCGGCACCGTCGCCCTCGCGCGCCTCGAGCGAGGTGTCGACCCCGCTCGCGATGTCGGGCGACTGCTGGCCGATCGACACGGACACTCCGCAGGAAGCGGCGTCGAAGCCCATCTCGCTCGAGGTGTAGCCGATCTCCCGGATGGTCTCGCGCACGATCTGCGGGATCTCGACGTACCCCTCCGTCGTCACCTCGCCGGCGACGTGGACCAGCCCGGTGGTGACCAGCGTCTCCACGGCGACACGGGCGCCGCGATCCTGCTCGAGCATCGCATCGAGGATCGAATCGCTGATCCGATCGCAGATCTTGTCGGGGTGCCCCTCGGTCACCGATTCAGAGGTGAACTGTCGCAGGCTCACTGGCCTCTCCTCACGTGCTCGAATGGCTGTTGGATCGCGCGGCGGACGGGGCCGCCGGGACTCCCGGATCCGTGCCGACCGAACGGCGAAGGCGTCGGATGCCGAGCGAAACTCAGGCTATCCGACGCCTCCGACAAAGATGCGGAGTGTTACTCCGCGCTCGCCTCGCCCGCGTCCCCATCGGCCTCGGCGACGGCACCGGTCGCCGCGTCGAGCGCCGATTCGACGGCGGTCGCGAGCGACTCGGCGGTGCGCGGCTTCATCACGAGCTTGCCCTCGACGATCTCGTGCAGCGCGGTGGTCAGGGGCTTGTCGTCGACCGATGCGTCGACGAGCGGACCGACGTTGTCGAAGAGGTTGCCGTCGTGCAGATCCGTGTAGTAGTCGTTGATCTGGCGGGCCCGCTGCGAGGCGAAGACGACCAGCGCGTACTTGGAATCGACTTTCTCGAGCAGATCGTCGATGGGCGGGTCGATGATGCCGTTCACCTGGGACATGTGGCGATTCTCCATTCGCTAGAACCACACCATCCTACCTCACGGCCCGCTGGCCGTCGGCCCTGCGCCGCACGGAGCACTCCGGACGCCGCGCGAGGCTCACCCGAGCAGCGTCCGGACGAGCACCTCGCCCCTCTCGTTCGCGAGCCGCCGCCAGGTGAGCGTCGTACTGAGCCGCATCACGGGCGCCGAGGAGGCGGACCCCGCAGACGCGGACCCCGTCGGCGAGGATCCGGCCGCAGCGTCTTCCCCGGCAGCATCCCCGGCGTCGTCCACCGCAGGGAGGAAACCCATCGCCTCGGCCGCGAAGGCGACCGCAGCCGGGAGGCCCGGTGCGATCTCGGCTCCCCAGACACCGGTCCGAACGCGGCGCACGACCGCCTCGCCGGGGGAATCCGGCAGCGCCTCGGCCGTGCGCCGGATCCCCTCCTCCGCTACGCGCGCGAGCGAGGCCGCGTCGACCGCTCCGGCATCCTGCCAGCCGCCCGCCGGCGGGAGGACTCCTGCCCACGCGGCGTTCGATTCCACGTCGGGCAGTTCGAGCGTCAGCCCGACGAGTCCGAGCCTGGCAAGACGGTCCAGGAGCCCCCGCGCGGGCACTACGCGGTCGATCCCTCGCGCACCGCCGGGTGCGCTATCGGCCGCCAGCGCGAAGGATCGGAGCACGAGCACCACCGGTACCTGATCCAGGAGCCCCTCCGGCGCCTGCGTGCAGCCGAACACCGCGAGGACATCGCCCCGGGAGACGAGACGCACATCGGGCAGCCCGGTGCGCGACAGACGCTCCAGGTAGACGCGCAGGTCGTCGCGGGTGGCGTGATCGGCGAGGAGAAGAACGTCGGACATCGCTTCTCAGCCTAGATGATCGATTCCGAGGGGTGACCGGCAGCGCGCCACGCGAACCGCGCCGAGCCCGCAGGCCTCCGATCGGGCCTCGCGCCGCCCTCGTACGGGCCGCGCTCGGCGACGACAATAGACTGGGCGTGACGGATACCAGGAGGCACCATGAGCGGCGTACCCGACCTCACCGCGATGCTGGCGGTCATCGACTCCGAAGCCCGCACGCACAACGACATCTTCACCGGGCCCGCCCTCCCGACGCCGCACGGGCGCTCGTTCGGCGGCCAGGTCCTCGGCCAGGCCCTCGCCGCCGCTGGCGAGACCGCGCCTCCCGGGCGCGAGCTGCACTCGATGCACGGCTACTTCCTGCGGCCCGGAGAATCCGAGCAGCGGATGACGTTCGAGGTCGGCCGCCTCTACGACGGCCGTTCCTTCTCGACCCGACGCGCCCAGGCCTTCCAGAACGGCGAGGTCCTGATGGCCATGATCGCCTCGTTCCAGGAACCCGACGACGGCCTGGAGCATCAAGAGCTCTACGACCTCGCCGGCATCCCCGGTCCCGAGGAACTCCCCGCGACCTGGGAGAAGTACGGGCATCTCGCCGACGGCGGACGCGCCTCCTGGGTGCTGAACCGGCCGTTCGACTTCCGCTACGTCGACCCCGACATCATGCTCGAAGTCGCCGAGCCCTCCAGCACCCAACGGGTCTGGATGCGCAGCCGGGACACGCTCGACGGCGGGCAGCTCCTCCACTCGGCAGCCCTCGCCTTCGCCAGCGACTACCTGCTCGTCGAGCCCGTGCTCCGTCGGCACGGCATTCCCTGGGCCACCCCGGGGCTCCGCGCGGCCAGCCTCGACCACGCCATGTGGTTCCATCGCTCCTTCCGCGTAGACGACTGGCTGCTCTACGTGCTCGAGACTCCGACCTCCCAAGGCGGGCGAGGCCTCACCCAGGGCCGTTTCTACGATCAGGAGGGCGCACTCGTCGCCAGCGTTGCGCAGGAGTCGATGATCCGCCGACCCGACGGGTTCTGAGCGGCGCCGCGATCACTCGCGCTGGTCATTCGCGCCGACCACTCCTGAGTTGACCGAATTGGTGCCCCGCTCCCGAGCAGCCGGGCCGTATCAACAGGTCACGTACCTCTCCCGGTGACAAAGCCCGGAATCGCGCCTGCGCTCTCCTCCGAGCTTCCGTTCCCATGCATGCCTCGGTGAAACCTCGGTGAGAGGCGGAAAAAGGTTCTTCTGCGGGAGAATTTCCACCATTTTCAGCCTCTCGCAGGGTGGGGGCGGGGGGAGCGGCGCAGGCGCGGGCGGAGGAATGGTGGGCAGGTGCGGGACGGAGGTCGGAGGGGCGGACGCGGGCAGGGTAGGCGGAGGTGGATGGGCGCAGGCGGCGCGGGCGGAGGTGGGCACGTGTACCGATCACGAGCCCGCACCGCCCAGCCGCTACTGCCCGCGCCCGGATCCGGGCTTTCGCGGTCTGCATCATCACTTCGAGATCGAGAGCGGTGTGCGCGGAACCAACATGCGCCACGATGCGACGCACGCCACGCTCTTTCGACGAGATCTGCGCCGCAGTCGCTCCCGACGCGGTCCGCACGCGACGCACGAATTGACCCATACAGACAGCGGACGAACCTCGCCCGTTCGTGACCCGCTACCCGAGAAACTTCCGCATAATCACGCCGATCCCGACACCCAAAACGCCGAAATCAAAGAAAACCGGTCAACTCAGGTCCTACGATCAGGAGGGCGCACTCGTCGCCAGCGTTGCGCAGGAGTCGATGATCCGCCAACCAGACGGATCCTGAGCGGGCCCGCGATCACTCGCGCTGGTCATTTGCGCGGATCACCCCGCTGGTCGCTCGCGGCGATCATTTACGCGGAGCACCCGCGCTAGTGGCTCGCGCCGTTCACCCGCGCCCGCGCCGCGCGACGAAGAGTACATAGCGTTCGAGCGCATACTCCGGGTCGCGGCTCCCGCCCTTGAGGAGCCATTCGGTCTCGGCGGCCAGATCGATCGCCCGCGCGAGGTCGGCCTCGCGCCAGCCCCGGGTCTCCCGCTGGGCCCGCTCGACCTGCCAGGGTGCCATCCCGAACCGCTTGGCGAACTGCCCGCCCGCCCCCTGCGCGCCGAACACGCGGGCCATCGCGCGCACCTTCATGTTGAGCGCGGCGAGCAGCGGGATCGGATCGGTGCCCGCGAGCAAGGCCTGTCGCAGCAGCAGCAGCGCC
>NZ_JBHSRW010000165.1:0-5135 GCF_042659205.1 Leucobacter soli | reverse complement strand
CGGGGCGCACGACCTCGGCGACGTGCTGCGCGCGGTCGGCCGCGTAGAGCAGCGCTTCGGCGCGGGGGGCGACATCGCTGCCGTGGAGGAGGAGTTCCCGCAGGGATGCGCCGAGAGCGGTACCGCCCGGTTCACGGGTGCGCACCGTCTCATGACCACGCTGCTCGAGCCAGGCGCCGAGCCTCTCGGCTTGCGTGCTCTTGCCCGCTCCGTCGCCGCCTTCGAACGTGATGAACAGTCCGGCCATGGTCGCCCGTGCGCTCTCGCTCAGTCGCCCGCAGCGGCGGCGGCGGCCTTCGCCGCGCGGGTAGCTGCGGCCTTCTTGGCCGCGGCCGAGCGCTTCGGATCGACGGTCTTCTTCGCCGCCGTCGACTTGCTGCCCGCCGCCGACTTCGATGCCGCCTTCGTCCCGGTCTTGGCTGCGGGCTTCTTCGCCGCGGCCTTCCGCGCGGGCGCCTTCTTCTTGGCCGGGCCCTTGGCGCGCTTGATCGCCAGGAGTTCGGCGGCACGCTCGAAGGTGATCTCGTCGACGCTGTCGCCGCGCGGGATGGTCGCGTTGGTCTCGCCGTCGGTGACGTAGGGCCCGAAACGGCCGTCCTTCACCTTGATCGGCTTGCCGCTGACCGGATCGGCCTCGAACTCCTTGAGCGCGGCGGACGCGCGTTTGGCGCCGTACTTCGGTTGGGCGAAGAGCTCCTGCGCACCGGCGAGGTCGATCGAGAAGATCGCATCCTCGCTCGTCAGCGAACGGGTGTCCGTCCCCTTCTTGAGGTAGGGGCCGTAGCGGCCGTTCTGCGCGGTGATCTCGGCGCCGGATTCGGAGTCGACGCCGACGACGCGCGGCAGGTCGAGCAGCGCGGCGGCGGTCTCGAGATCGACGGTCGCCGGATCCATCGTCTTGAAGAGCGAGGCGGTACGCGCCTTCTCACCCTTCGGCAGCGTCTCGCCCTCATCGGGCAGCTCGGTCACGTAGGGGCCGAAGCGGCCGTTCTTCGCGGCGATCCGTTTGCCGGTCGCGGGGTGCAGCCCGACGATGCGGTCCTCGAGCGGCTCCGCATCTGCGAGCTCATGCGCCTTCGCGGGGGTGAGCTCATCGGGGGCGAGCCCGTCGGGAATGTTGACGCTTCGCGGCTTGAGCGCGCCGTCCTCCCCGACCTCGCACTTGTCGTCGAAGACCTCGAGATAGGGGCCGTACTTGCCGTTGCGCAACGAGATCGCGTCGTCGATCTTCACGGTGTTGATCGCTCGTGCGTCGATCTCTCCCAGGTTGTCGACGACCCCGCGCAGGCCCGGATGGGTGTCGCTGCCGAAGTAGAAGTCGTGCAGCCAGGCCGCTCGGTCCGTCTGACCGGCGGCGATCAGGTCGAGGTCGCCCTCCATCTCGGCGGTGAAGTCGTAGTCGACGAGCGCGCCGAAGTGCTCCTCGAGCAGGCGGACGACCGAGAAGGCCACCCAGCTGGGCACGAGCGCCTGGCCCTTCTTCGTGACGTAGCCTCGATCGGAGATGGTGCCGATGATCGCTGCGTAGGTCGAAGGACGCCCGATGCCGAGCTCCTCGAGACGCTTGGTGAGGCTCGCCTCCGTGTAGCGCGGGGGCGGTGTGGTCTCGTGCCACTTCGCCTCGGGCGCGTCGATGCCGAGCGCCTGGCCCTCCGCGAGCTGGGGCAGGGTGACGTTCTGCTCGGCCTCGCGGCGCTTCTCGTCCTTGCCCTCCTCGTAGGCGAGCAGGAATCCCGGGAAGGTGATCACGGTGCCGCTGGCGGTGAACTCTGCAGCGGTCGGCGTCGAGCCGTGCGCCTCGGTCACATCGACTCCGATCGTGACGGTGTCGGTCGACCCGCGGGCGTCGGCCATCTGGCTGGCCACGGTGCGCTTCCAGATCAGCTCGTAGAGGGCGAACTCGCCCTGGTTCAGCTTGCCCTTGAGCTCGCTCGGACGGGCGAAGACATCGCCGGCGGGCCGGATCGCCTCGTGCGCCTCCTGCGCTCCCTTGGACTTGCCGGTGTAGACGCGCGGCTTCTCCGGCACCGTCTCGGCGCCGTAGAGCGCTGCGGCCTGGCTGCGCGCCGCCGTGACCGCCTGCTTGGACAGGGTGGGCGAGTCGGTACGCATATACGTGATGTGGCCGTTCTCGTAGAGCGACTGCGCGAACGACATCGTCTGGCGCGAGCTGTAGCGGAGCTTGCGCGACGCCTCCTGCTGCAGGGTGGAGGTCGTGAACGGGGCGGCCGGCCGGCGGGTGTGCGGCTTCGTCTCGATCGAGAGGACGCGGCCGCGCTCGTCCACGAGGAGGGCGGCGAGCGCCTCGGCGCGATCCTTCTCGAGCCGGATCACCGATGCGGACTTCGCCTTCAACTCACCGCGATCGTCGAAGTCCGAGCCGGTGGCGAGGCGCTGCCCGTCGAGGCGCACCAGGCGGGCGGAGAACGGGGTCGGATCCGCGGCGCTCTCGCCGGGCTCGAACGTCGCGCTCAGGTCCCAGTACTCGCTCGCGACGAAGGCGAGGCGCTCCCGCTCCCGCTCGACGACCAGGCGGGTGGCGGCCGACTGCACACGGCCGGCCGACAGCTTCGGGCCGACCTTGCGCCAGAGCACCGGGGAGATGTCATACCCGTAGAGGCGGTCGAGGATGCGTCGGGTCTCCTGGGCGTCCACGAGCGCGAGATCGATGTCGCGCGTGTTCGCCTGGGCCTCGGCGATCGCCTCCTGCGTGATCTCGTGGAACACCATGCGCCGCACCGGCACCTTGGGCTTGAGCACCTCGAGCAGGTGCCAGGCGATGGCCTCGCCCTCGCGGTCCTCATCGGTGGCGAGCCACAGCTCGTCCGCTCCCTTCAGCGCCCGCTTGAGATCGGTGACCGTCTTCCGCTTGTTGTCGTTCACCACGTAGTAGGGGGCGAAGTCGTTCTCGACATCGACGGCGAAGCGGCCGAAGGGGCCCTTCTTCAGCTCGACCGGCAGGTCGGAGGGGTCGGCGAGATCGCGGATGTGGCCCACCGAGGCGATGACCTCGTAGTCATCGCCGAGGTAGCCGCCGATGGTCTTCGCCTTGGTCGGCGACTCGACGATCACGAGCTTCTTGGTCGACACCTGTCTCCTTCTTACCTGCGGCGGCCTCTGCATTGCGGGTCCCGCCCCGATCGCCGCTTCCGACGCCCGGGTGAAACCCTGATTCGGCACAACTCTGGCATAACTCTATGGGAATGGCGGCCCAGCATGCGCACGAGCCCGTGCCGTGCCGAGCATAGTCGGCAGGTTCGCCTGCAGGCGAACCCGCCCAGAAACCTCGTCCACCAGGCACTCGTCGACCCGTGCCCCGACCGCGACGAGCACCTCCTCCGCGAGATCGCAGGGCGCTCCGTCGACCCACCCCGCATGCGCATCAGCGGCCGCGAGCGCTGCCGCATCGGCCGCCCCGGCTACGCGGTGGGCGGCGTCGATCGACCCGGTCGCCACGACGACCGGCAGGGCGAGCGCCAGCACGGCCCCGCAACACGCCGCAACCGCCGGAGCGCTCACCTTTCCACCTCGACAGCCGTTGGCTCCCCGCTCACCGTTCCGCCTCGATCACCGCCGCGCAAGCCATTGCGCGGATCTCGACTGCGGCGAGTGCGCCTGCTCCAGGATGCGCGCGGAGCGTCAGGCACAGCAGAGGACCGTCCCGCGACCGCGAGACGGTCGTCCCGTCGCCGAGCGAACCGAGTCTCGCCTGCGCAGCGGTCCGGTCGCCACGAGCCTCCAGCCGCACGAGTTCAGCGGCCGCGGCCGTGAGGGCGACGCGCTGCGCGGACAAGAGGATCGCCCCGATCGCGAGCAGCAGAACCAGGAGCAGCGCCGGCATCACGATGACGAACTCGGCCGCAACCGCACCGCGCGTATTCGCGAGCGGCGCGGAGCGGGCCCACCGATCAGAACGCCCGCCGGCCGCGCTGTGCGGCACGGCCTCAACCCGCCGAGCCGAGCGCGTTCTGCACCAGATCGACGAGCACCTGTCGCACTTCGTCGGAGCGGAGGATCGCGACGAGCAGACCGGCGAAAGCGACCCCTGCAAGGATGACGATCGCATACTCGGCCGTCACCGCCCCGCGATCATCGCCGAGCGCGACGAACCGTTTCTCAGCCGATGTCGCACGGGTGCTCAACGCACGCAGGCGCGGTACCCGGAGCTCGGACGGCGGCTTCGGAACCCAGAGCGTGTGCACCCAGTGGGTCGCAAGGGCGCGACGTCGGCTGCGCTCATCCCGGCCGTCGACGCCCGTGCGGTCCGTCGGGATCTGGTCGCGGACCTCGCCGCTTCGGTCGCTGATCAGGGTCAGATGCGCGGACATGATGGACTCCTCTCGACTGGCACGGCGCCGGCGGTCGCCGGTCTCTCTATCCTGCGGGCCGACTCAACGCCCCGGGAGCGGGAAGCAGGGAATCGGCATAATCCGTGGAGAAGTCGCCGATGGCAACGACTGGGGACGGCGAATCCACCGCTCGCTCACGCACCACCGACGCGCCGCACTTTCACGCACCGCAAACTCACGCACCTCCGAGAACGGCCAGCAGCACCGGCACCACACCGAGCAGCACGAACGACGGCAGGATGCAGACCCCGAGCGGCACGAGCACGCGCACGCCGAGCCGTTCCGCCGCGCGCTCGAGCTCGGTCAGCGCCCGGGCACGACGCGCCTCGGCCATCCCGAGCAGCATCGGTGCGACCGGTGACCCGAGGGACTCCGCCTCGGCGAGTACGGCGACGACACCGCCACTCGGACCGAACTCCTCGAGGCGCACCCACTCTGCTCCGAAGCGATCGGCGCTGTCGATCGAGCGGCGGAGGGAGACCCCCGGCGGCGCACCGCCGGCCACCGCGAGCGCCATGAGCTCGAACTCCCATCCGGCGACCCAGTCGGCACGTGCGACCCGCGCCGCGAGCGCCGTTGCCCAGCGCACGCCGAGCAGGAGCAGCAGCACGCCGAACAGCACGGATGCACCGGCGACCGGACTGCGCATTCCGCTTACGGGGTCGAACCCCAGTAGCGCACCGAGCAGCAGCGCGGCAACGGGCAAGGCAGCGACCAGCCGGATCGTCGCACGCGGGCCGGCGAGCAGCACCGAACGGCGCTCGGACACCCGGCCGAGCGCCCGCA
>NZ_JBHSRW010000164.1:0-5204 GCF_042659205.1 Leucobacter soli | reverse complement strand
TGGGCGGTGGGATCCGGCATGCGCTCCCGGCCGTTGCGCGCACGGGCGATCACCTCGCGGTCCGGGGCCAGTACGAGCGCGCCCACCGGGATCTCCCCCTCGACGGCCGCCTGCCGCGCCTCCTCGAGCGCGGTGCGCATGGCGTCGAGCTGCGGTGCGGTCGGTGGGATGGTGGCCATGCGATCCTCTCGCTCTGCGGCTCCGGTGCTCAGGGGCGCTGTCGCTCCGGGGCGCCGGCACTCCGGTCGCCGATGCCCGGGGACTCGGGGCCCCGGTGCTCTGGCTAGGATTGACGCATGCGCGTCATCATCGCGGATCACCCGCTGATCACTCACAAGCTTACGATCCTTCGCGACGAGCAGACCCCGCCGCCGACGTTCCGGCTGCTGGTCGAGGAGCTGATGACCCTGCTCGCCTACGAGGCCACCCGCGATGTCCGCGTCGAGTCGGTCGAGATCCAGACGCCGGTCGCCCGGACCACCGGTGTGCGCCTGAGCCGCCCCGCGCCGCTGATCGTGCCGATCCTGCGCGCCGGCCTCGGCATGCTCGAGGGCATGGTCAAGCTGCTGCCGACCGCCGAGGTGGGGTTCCTCGGGATGAAGCGCGACGAGCAGACGCTGCAACCGGCCACCTACGCCGAGCGCCTGCCCGACGACCTCGCCGGGCGGCAGTGCTTCGTGGTGGATCCGATGCTGGCGACCGGCGGATCGCTGGCGGCCGCGATCCAGTTCCTCTTCGACCGCGGCGCCGAAGACGTGACGGCTGTCTGCATCCTCGGCACGCCCGAGGGCATCTCGACGATGCGCGAGGCCGTCGGCCAGCACAACGTCACCCTCGTGCTGGGCGCGCTGGATGAGGGGCTCGACGAGAGCTCGTACATCGTGCCGGGCCTCGGCGACGCGGGCGATCGGCTCTACGGAACCATCGACTGATTCGGGGCGGCTGGTTCGGGCCGCTGGTACCGCACGGCTGGTACCGCACGGCCCTGCCCTCGCTGCAAGTTTGCATTGATCTGCAGAATCGCACCGGGATCCTGCGCGAATCGGTGCTTTTCTGCAGATCGATGCAGTTCTGCAGGTGTCGGATCGGTCCCGCGCCGGTGAACCCTCGGCGAAAGAGGTCGGCGCGTCCGAGCCTCAAGCCTCGTCGCTGACTTGACAAACACCGACATAGTTTGTAAAAATCCTCCTTATGCATGACATAACGCGCCCCCAGTCCGCCAGCGAGGTGAACTTCGGGAAGACCGGCATGATGATGGCCGGGCGCATCGTCATGTGCTGTCGAATGCTCATGGCGCACTGACAGGGCTCGTAGCGGCAACGCTCGTTCTGGCGCCTCCTGTCGAGTCCGGTTCGATCCGGAATCGACGACATGCACGGCCTGCACCGGCCCCTCGCGATCCGCGGGAAACGGTGCCCGCGGCCCAGCCGCCGGCGACACGATTCGCAGGGATCCCCCGCTCGTGTCCTCCACCCGCACGACAGCTTCCGAAGGACTTCATCATCATGACCACGCAGACCCTCACCCAGCGCCCCGCCCACGACACCACCCCCCGACGCCACGTGCCCGAGGGCACGGAGGTTCGCGGCTTCGCCCTCTACGTCGGCCTGGCCGACGACAAGATCGGCGAGAACGACCCGAAGCTCGGCGCCATCGTCTCGCAGATCAAGCAGCTCGTCGCGCAGCTCGCCCCCGCCGCCGAGACCTACGCCGCTGTCGCACTCGCCCCCGAAAGCAGCGGCGGCCGCGACATCGACGTGGTGCGCCTGGCACTCGGCGATCCCGCGGCCGCGACCAAGCAGAAGGTCGAGGAGATCGACGACGAGCAGGATCGCGCCGGCGGCGTGACCATCGACCTCACCCGCAAACGGGTGCTGCTCGACAGCCTGCCGGCCGCGCTCACCTACCGGGAGTTCGAGCTCCTGCAGTTCCTCGTCCTGCGCGAGGGTCGCACCGTGAGCCGCGAGGAGCTCATTGAGGGCCTGTGGAGCGACGCCCCCGAGTCCGAGACGCCCAGCGAGCGCACCATCGACGTGCACGTGCGCCGCCTGCGGGTGAAGCTCGCGCACTACCAGGACATCGTCCGCACCGTGCGCGGCATCGGCTACCGCTTCGACCGCCACGCGGACGTCGCGATCCTGCAGACCTCCACCCCGAGCCCGGATCTCTTCTAGGGCCGCCACCAGCCGTTCACGCCTCGTCCAGGGCCGCACTCAGCCGCCCCGAGCCGATCGATCGCACCCGGCACGCGCCTCGGCCCGTGCCGGGTGCGCCTCTATCGCCTCACCGACGGCCTAGGGTATATTCGTAGGGCAGCCCGAGAATCGGCTGTTCCGACGCCCCCATCGAGGAGAGCAGCATGAGCACCTCAGACCCCAACGTGCCCGGCGAGCAGCAGCCCGAGGGCACGCCAGCCCAGACGCAGCAGCCTGCGGCACCGCAGCAGCCCGCCGCGCCCCAGTACCAGGCTCCGCCCGCCGGCGGCTATCAGCAGCCGGCGGCCGATCCGGTCAGCAACATCCAGCTCAACTACTGGCTCTCGGTGTTTTTCGCCTGGATCCCGGCGCTGATCTTCTGGATCATCGAGAAGGACAAGGGCGATCAGCGCGCCACCGCGTTCCATGTCGCGAACCTGAACTTCTCGCTGCTGCGGACCGCAGTGGGCATCGGCATCTCGATCCTCGGCCTGATCCCCTACCTCGGCTGGATCATCGCGATCCTGCTCTGGATCGCCTCGATCGTGCTGTTCGTGTTCCACATCATGGCTGCGGCCAAGGCCGCCGACGCCTACCGCAACGGTGGCAGCACCGACCCGTTCATCTTCAACGTGCCGATGGTCAAGTAGACGCGACCGCGCAGAATCGGCCCTGTCGGCAGCACGCCGGCGGGGCCGTTTCAGTCTTGCGGGCCGGGGCGTTCCGGCGCCGTGGGATCCGTGTCGGAGTCCGTGTACGCGCCGCCCGATTCTCCGGTGCCGTCGACGTCGGTTCCCCCTTCTCCATCTTCTCCGGCTTTGCGCGCCTTACGAGCCCGCCACCACGCCCAGAAACGGGCGAGCTGCATGCGCAGCCATCCCGTGAACCTGCGGGCCCAGTGGAACTCGGAGCCGAGGATCGTGAGCCCGATGAAGACGATCAGCCACCCGGGGCCGGGCAGCGGCACGAGGATCAGGCCGATGATGATGACCGCGACGCCGATGACGGTGACGATCACCTTGTAGACCGTGTTCAACCACGGCCGTCGGCGAATGATCCTGCGCCAGCGCGCCATCCATCGGCCGATGGGGCGACCGATGCGCCCCGCGCGCTCGAAGTCGTCCGCGCTCGGCTCGAGCGGGTCGCGGCTGTGGGGCATGTTCCGATGGTAATAGGTGCGGGATGGACGCAGCTGACCGTCTGCAGTGCGAAAGAGGTTGAGGCGGGTCTTGCCTCCGCGCGCGATCTCGATATGTGCCGGGTGCGCCCGCGTGATCCGCGCCCGATCCATCTACCGGGCTGATCCGTGAAGCAAGAAACCCCTGCCGAGGCAGGGGTTTCACCGCGGAGCCAGGGGGATTTGAACCCCCGGTCGAGTTTAACCCCGACCCTTCATTAGCAGTGAAGTCCGTTCGGCCGCTCCGGCATGGCTCCGCAGACCATCCTAGGGCACGGGCGCGCGGCCCGGAAATCGGGACCGGCGTCGAGGCTCAGTAGACGGTGCGACCGGCGGAACAGGTCTTGTCGGCGGCGGACTGCCCCGAGATGCTCTCGGGCAGTTCGACCGGACCGTCGGACTCCGTCGACTCGCCGTCCGACCCCTCGGTACCCTCGGCATCGGTGTCCGCGTCGCTCCCGTCGTCCGCGGGCTCGTCGCCGTCCTTCACGACGCCCGTGCCCGTGCCCGTGATCGTGAAAAGTTCGCCGCTCTCGACGACTTCGATCAGCATCTGCCCCGCCTCGTAATTCGGGGTGAGTCGGCCGGACTGGTACGGATGGCTGGACGTCGGGTACTGGACGAAGTTGATGCGCTCCAGGTCGATGTCCTTCACCGTCCCCGCGAGCGCCTGCATGAACTGCACGTCGGCCATGTTCTTCGAGAGCTGCATGTTCTCGAGGCCGGCCTTGGCCAGCGCATACACCGTCACCGGGTTGGAGAGCGTCTCTGCGCTCTGCAGCTGACGCACCATCGCCGACATGAAGACCTGCTGGTTGCTGATCCGGCTCTTGTCGCCGCCGTCACCGACCCCGTAGCGGGTGCGCAGGAACTGCAGAGCCTTCTTGCCCTTCAGCTTGTGGTTGCCGGCAGCCAGATCGAGATCGGTCTTCTCGTCGAAGATCGGCTCGGTGAGGCAGACCTTGACACCGCCGATCGCGTTCGACATCGCGATCACACCGTCGAACGTGATCAGACCGGCGTAGGGGATGTCGAGCCCGGTAAGGTTCTCGATCGTGGCGACCGCGCAGGGCAGACCGCCGTACATGAGGGCGCTGTTGAGTTGCTGCTCGCTCATCGCCGGGTAGTACTCGGGCTCGCCGTTCGGGCCGGGACAGCTGGGGATCGCCAGCATCAGGTCGCGCGGGAAGCTGATGATGGTGGCGTTCTTGTGGTCCTCGGAGACGTGCAGCACCAGGTTCACGTCGTTGAGCTCACCGGTCTCGCCGTCGTCGATGCTCTGGCCCTGGCGGGAATCGGAGCCGACCAGCATGATCGAGAAGGCGCCGTCGATGTTGTGGTCCCCCGCGTCCACGGAGTCCGGGTTCTGCGGCAGGTCGATCGTGTTGACCTCTTGCACGAGCCCCCAGACGGCGTAGGCCGCGACCGCCGCACCGCTCAGGACCACGGCGAGCACGCCGGTGAGCAGCACCTTGCCGGCGTTCGCCCACGCGCTGGAGCGGCGGAGGCTGCCGTGGCGCACCCCGCCCCGGGTCGATTTGGACCCGCTCTTCTCTCGCGCCATGCGATGCTCCCCCATGCTCTGAAACTCGTTGCGCCGGCGGCGCATCCTCAAGATTTTACCGGCGTATGTTTGAGAAACCTGGAAACGCCGGGGCAGTCGGGTTGGGAGCGGGCTGTCCGACAGTCCTCTCGTGCGGCTACAGGGCCATCCCCAGGGCGAGGACGGCGACTGCCGCGAGGGGGCGGGCGCCTTGGGTGGGCGCCGCCTTCCGCTTGCCGGGCGAGCCGCTCAGCAGCACGAGCGCCGCGGCCACCATCGAGGTCTCCCG
>NZ_JBHSRW010000163.1:0-5223 GCF_042659205.1 Leucobacter soli | reverse complement strand
GCGAGCCCGGCGTAGAGCAGGATCGAGAGCCCGCTGCCGACGCGCAGACCGGTGGGGAGCACGCGGTGCCGGCCGCCCCAGGCGAATCTGCCGGCCGGCGCACCGAACGCCAGCGCGAGCTGGAACACGGCGAGGGCACCGAGGATCGTGGTGGCGCAGAGTGCTGCGACGACGTTCATGCGCTCAGTCAATCAGATCCCGGCGGAGGCGGCGCGGCCCTGCCCGGGCCGATCACGCGCGCAGCGCGGCGCACCTCTCTAGAATGACCGCATGGCGGTCAGGATGGACAACGTCGGCATCGTCGTCGAGGATCTCGGAGCGGCGATCGAGTTCTTCCGCGAGCTCGGGCTCGAGCTCGAAGGACGTTCCGCGGTCGAGGGCGAATGGGCGGGACGCGTGACCGGTCTCGGCGATCAGCGCGTCGAGATCGCGATGATGCGCACGCCCGACGGGTACGGGCGGCTCGAGCTGTCGCGCTTCCTCGAGCCGGCGGTCGTCGCCGACCACCGGCAGGCGCCGGTGAACGCCCTGGGGTACCTGCGCGTGATGTTCGCGGTGGACGACCTCGACGAGACGCTCGATCGCCTCCGTGCGCACGGCGCCGAGATCGTCGGCGGCGAGGTGGTGCGGTACGAGGACGCGTACCGGTTCTGCTACGTCCGCGGGCCCGAGGGGATCCTCATCGGGCTCGCCGAGGAGCTCGCCTGAGGCCGGAGGCTCACGCCCGCCTCAGCGATGGTCCACGATCTGCACGTCTTCGATCGGCGAACGATCCGACCGCAAGCCGCGTGCGCAACGGAATGCGTCGATGGCGCTAGACGTTGAACCGCCACTCGCAGACGTCGCCGTCCTGCATCACGTAGTCCTTGCCCTCCATGCGGGCCTTGCCCTTCGCGCGGGCCTCTGCGACCGAGCCGCACTCGACCAGGTCGGCGAACGAGATGATCTCGCCCTTGATGAAGCCCTTTTCGAAGTCGGTATGGATCACACCGGCGGCCTGCGGCGCGGTCGAGCCCTTCTTGATCGTCCACGCGCGGGCCTCCTTGGGGCCGGCGGTGAGGTAGGTCTGCAGGCCGAGCGTGTCGAAGCCGATCCGGGCGAGCTGATCCAGCCCGCTCTCCTCCTGGCCGATGGACTCGAGCAGCTCCTTCGCGTCGGCAGGATCGAGTTCGATGAGCTCGCTCTCGATCTTGGCGTCGAGGAAGATCGCCTTCGCCGGCGCAACGAGCGCCGAGAGCTCGTCGAGCTTCGCGCGATCCTGCAGCACCGCCTCGTCGACGTTGAAGACGTAGAGGAAGGGCTTCGCGGTGAGCAGCCCCAGTTCCTTGATCGGCTCGAGGTCGATACCCGCGTGCGAGAGCACCTTGCCCTCGTCGAGCGAGGCCCGAGCGGCCTTCGCGGTCTCGACGACGGAGGCGTCGATCTTGCGGTTCTTCAGTTCCTTCTCGAAGCGCACGAGCGCCTTGTCGAGGGTCTGCATGTCGGCGATGATCAGCTCGGTGTTGATCGTCTCCATGTCGCTCGCGGGGTTCACCGCGCCGTCGACATGCACCACATCGGGGTCGCTGAACCCGCGCACCACCTGCGCGATCGCGTCGGCCTCGCGGATGTTCGCGAGGAACTGGTTGCCCAGTCCCTCACCCTCGCTGGCGCCGCGCACGATGCCGGCGATGTCGACGAAGCTCACCGGGGCGGGCAGGATCCGCTCGCTCCCGAAGATCTCGGCGAGCGCGTCGAGCCGAGCGTCGGGCAGGTTCACCACGCCCACGTTCGGCTCGATGGTGGCGAACGGGTAGTTCGCCGCCAGCGCGTCGTTCTGGGTGAGCGCGTTGAAGAGGGTCGACTTGCCGACGTTCGGCAGCCCCACGATTCCGATAGTCAAAGCCACGAGGGTCAAGTCTACTGGCCGGATCGGGCTGATCGGGCGCTCGGCGGCCCTCGGCCGGACCGAGCGGATGCAGGATCGCACCGATCTGCAGAATCGCACAGGGTTGCAGAGTATTGCGTGTGCGATCCTGCAGATCGGTGCGGTTCTGCTTCGAGCGGACGGCTGAAGCGCTGGCGGGCCGGCCGGCGCGCACGCCCCGGCCGAGACAGCGCCGGCGAGACGGGATTGTCGAGACGGGGCAGTCGAGGCAGCGCCAGCGAGACAGTGCCAGCGAGACAGTGCCGGCGCGACGATGCCGTGTGGATGCCGTGTCGGTGGCGTGTGCCAAGGTAGATGCGTGCCAGTGGACTTCACCGCGATCGACTTCGAGACCGCCAACAGCCATCCTTCGTCGGCGTGCGCGGTGGGACTCGTCAAGGTCCGCGACGGGGTCGTCGTGGAACGCGACGACTGGCTGATCCGCCCGCCGGCCGCGCATGCCGAGTTCCTGCCGTTCAACATCAAGATCCACGGGATCACGCCCGAGATGGTCGCCGAGGCTGACGACTGGGCGGGGCAGCTCGACCGGCTGCGCGAGTTCATCGGACGCGACGTTGCGATCGCGCACAACGCCGGCTTCGACATGGGCGTGATCCGCGCCGCCTGCGCCGAGACCATCACCCCGACGCCGAAGCTGCGCTACCTCTGCAGTGTGCAGGTCTCGCGCAAGACGTACGACATCCCATCGCACCGCCTCCCGCTCTCGGCGGCGGCGGCGGGTTTCGGCGAGTTCGCGCACCACGAGGCGCTCGCCGACGCCGAGGCCTGCGCGGCGATCATCGTCGACGCCGCGCGCCGGCACCGGGCGGCGGATCTCCCAGCGCTCGCCCGGGCGACCGGTCTGCGACTGCAGCGCCTCACCGCGATCCCGCTCAAGCTGTAGCTCAGTCGTTTCGGCCCGGCCTTCGGACTCGTCGGCTCGATCCACCGGCCCGTGGAAACGGGCTCGTGGAGACGGCCTTCAGAGCTCGGCGCAGGCCCGCCGGCAGCCCGGCAGCGGCAGCGGCCTCAGTCCCAGCGCTGCGGACGCTGGTCGGTGATGACGCGCCGGATCGTGCCCGAATAGGCGCGCATGACGACGCTCTCCGAACGCAGGAACGGACCGCGCCGCTGCACGCCGTCGAGGAAGTCGGCCGAGGTGATGCCGGTCGCGACGAAGTACGCGTTGTCACTCGCGACGAGGTCGTTCGCGTGCAGCACCCGGTCGAGGTCGTGCCCGGCGGCGAGCGCCTGCTCGCGCTCCTCGTCGTCCTTCGGCCACAACTTGCCCTGGATCACACCGCCGAGCGCCTTCACCGCGCAGGCGGTGATGATGCCCTCGGGGGTTCCGCCGACGCCGACGGCGAGATCCACCCGCGAATCCCACTGCGCCGCGTTCACACCGGCGGCGACGTCGCCGTCCATGATCAGGCGCGTCCCGGCGCCCGCATCGCGGATGTCGGCGATCAGCTGGTCGTGTCGGGGGCGATCCAGCACGGCGACCCGGATGTCGCTGACGTCGACGCGCTTGGCCCGGGCGAGCGCGCGGATGTTCTCGCCGATCGGGCGCTCGATGTCGACGATGCCCACGCCCTCAGGGCCGCAGACCAGCTTGTCCATGTAGAAGACGGCCGACGGGTCGTACATGCTGCCGCGGTCGGCGACCGCGATGACCGAGAGCGCGCCGGGGCGGCCCTCCGCGGTCAGACGGGTGCCGTCGATGGGATCGACGGCGACGTCGCATTCGGCGCCCTCGCCGTTGCCGACCTGCTCGCCGTTGTAGAGCCAGGGCGCGTCGTCCTTCTCGCCCTCGCCGATCACCACGGTGCCCCGCATCGCGACAGTGGAGAGGAAGCGGCGCATCGCGTCGACGGCCGCCCCGTCGGCAGCGTTCTTGTCGCCGCGACCGACCCATGGCGTGGCCCGGATCGCCGCCGCCTCGGTCGCGCGCACGAGCTCCATCGCGAGGTTGCGGTCGGGCTGCCAGTCGCCGAGGGTGTGGGATGCGTTCATGCCTGCAAGCCTACCGCTCAGCGGCACGGCCTAGACTTATGGACGATCCGGTATCCCTCATCGAATGGAGCCTTCATGCCCGTCGCCACCCCCGACCAGTACGCCGCCATGATCGACGCCGCCAAGTCGGGCGGCTACGCCTTCCCCGCCATCAACGTCTCGAGCTCGCAGACGCTGACCGCGGCGATCCGGGGATTCGCGGAGGCCGGCAGCGACGGGATCCTGCAGGTGAGCTTCGGCGGCGCCGACTACCTGGCCGGGAGCACCGTGACGAACCGCGCCGGCGGCGCGATCGCCTTCGCGAAGTTCGCCGAGGAGGTCGCGAAGGCCTACGACGTAACGGTCGCGCTGCACACCGACCACTGCCCGAAGGAGCATCTCGACAGCTTCGTGCTGCCCCTGCTCGCCGCGAGCGAGGAGCGCGTCGCAGGCGGCGGGCTGCCCTACTTCCAGTCGCACATGTGGGACGGTTCGGCCGTGCCGCTCGCCGAGAACCTCGAGATCGCGAAGGATCTGCTGCCGCGCATGGCCGCCATCGGCGTGATCCTCGAGGTCGAGATCGGGGTCGTCGGCGGCGAGGAGGACGGCATCGCGCACGAGGTCACCAACGACCAGCTCTACACCACCCTCGACGATGCCGTCGCGACGGTCGAGGCGCTAGGATTCGGCGAACGCGGCCGGTACCTCACAGCGCTCACCTTCGGCAACGTGCACGGCGTCTACAAGCCGGGCGGCGTCAAGCTGCGGCCCGAGTTGCTGGCCGAGATCCAGGCGGGTCTCGCCGAGCGGTACGGCACGGGTGAGAAGCCCCTGGATCTCGTCTTCCACGGCGGATCGGGATCCTCCTCGGAGGAGATCGCCGAGGCCGTGCGCAACGGCGTGATCAAGATGAACATCGACACTGACACGCAGTACGCGTTCACCCGGCCGGCGGCGGACTTCATCCTGAAAAACTACGACGGCGTGCTCAAGATCGACGGCGAGGTCGGCAACAAGAAGCAGTACGATCCGCGCGCCTGGGGCCGGGCCGCAGAGGCAGGTATGGCCGCGCGCGTGGTCGAGGCCGCCCAGCAGCTCGGTTCTGCAGGGAACTCGGTGAGCGCCTGATGCCGGATCGGCAGGACGGCACCGCGGAGCAGGCGACACCGACTGCTCCGACGGATCAACCGGCGCAGGCCCCTCAGACCGCCCCGACCGCGCGGCAGGCTCCTCAGTACGGGGAGTACGCGCCCGAGGGCTGGTCGTGGACGCCGCCGGACAGCGACCCGAAGCCGGCCGCGGGGCAACCGCGGGCCGCGACCGCT
>NZ_JBHSRW010000162.1:0-5228 GCF_042659205.1 Leucobacter soli | reverse complement strand
ATCGCCCCGCTGCCGGTGCACAGGTCCACTGCGATGGGCGCCGGATCCGGGACCGCCGCGAGGGCGTCGATCGCGAACTGCGCCACCGTCTCGGTCTCGGGACGCGGCACGAAGACGCCGGGCCCGACGTCGAGCTCGATGCCGCGGAACGGTGCGCGGCCCGTCAGATGCTGCAGCGGCACGCGGCGGGCGCGCTCGTCGGCGAGGTCGCGGATCCGCTCGGCCCGGCCCTCATCCAGCTCCGTGCCGAGCATCGCGAACGACTGCACACGCCCCCGGCTCTCCCCCAGCACGTGGGCGACGATCAGCTCGGCGTCGACGGCCGGACTCGCTATGCCGGCGCGCTCGAGCTGCTCGCGCACGTCCTTCAGCAACTCCTCGATCCGCACCCCTCCACTCTTCCACACCTCGTGACGTGCTCGGCACCGGTACTCGTTCGTTCCCGCTCCTTCCGTTCCTCTTCCCCTCTCCTCCAGCCCTGTCCTCCAGCCCTGTCCTCCAGCCCCGGCCGCGCCTCTTCCCCACCTGCTCCGCCTCACCCCGCAGTTCAGGAGGAGACCGCAGTTCGGGAGGATGCTCTCAGCCGAATAGGTCAGCCAGAACTGCGATCTCAGCCGCAACTGCTGGGCTTTGGGCCGCGTCGGAGCACGCACCGACTCTTCAGGTCCCGTCACGGCACTGAGGCGACGAGCACCCCGGGCTCGACGGGGTGACAAACGGGAGCGGGAAGTAAGGAGTGGAGACTGGCGTCACATTCATAAGTCACAGTGAATCCTCCGATAAGACTCCGATATAGTTTTGTTCTGTTGAAGTTTCACGCGTTAACGAAGGATCCCCGCACATGGCACGTACGTTCGAGAACATCACCCAGGCATTCGGCAACACCCCCCTCGTCCGCCTCAACCGCGTGACCGACGGCGCTCGGGCCGAGGTCTACGCGAAGCTCGAGTTCTACAACCCCGCCGGCAGCGTGAAGGACCGCATCGGCATCGCGATCATCGACGCGGCGGAGGCCTCCGGCGAGCTGAAGCCCGGCGGCACCATCGTCGAGGGGACGAGCGGCAACACCGGCATCGCGCTCGCCTTCGTGGGGGCGGCCCGCGGCTACAAGGTGATCCTGACCATGCCCGAGACCATGAGCATCGAGCGCCGCAAGCTGCTCGCCGCGTACGGCGCCGAGATCGTGCTCACCGAGGGGCCCCTCGGTATGAAGGGCGCGGTCGCCAAGGCGGAGGAGATCGCGGCGAACACCCCCGGCGCCATCCTCGCCAAGCAGTTCGGCAACCCTGCGAACCCGGCGATCCACCGTGCGACCACCGGCCCCGAGATCTGGAACGACACCGACGGCACCGTCGACATCCTCGTCTCGGGCATCGGCACCGGCGGCACCATCACCGGCGCCGGCGGCTACCTCAAGGAGCAGAATCCGAACGTCAAGGTGATCGCCGTCGAGCCGATCGACTCGCCCATCCTCAGCGGAGGCCAGCCCGGCCCGCACAAGATCCAGGGCCTCGGGGCCAACTTCGTGCCCGAGATCCTCGACACCGAGGTCTACGACGAGGTCATCGACGTGACCCTCGCCGACTCCATCGCCAAGGCGCGCGCCCTCGGCACCGACGAGGGCATCCTCGCCGGCATCTCGGGCGGTGCGGCCGTCTGGGCCGCGACCGAGGTGGCGAAGCGCCCCGAGAACGCCGGGAAGAAGATCGTCGTCGTCGTGCCCGACTTCGGCGAGCGCTACTTCTCGACCGTCCTGTTCGAAGACCTCGCGGTCTGAGCGACGCTCCGCGGAACTGGCGGTGTAACATCCCCACTCGCATCGGCGAAGACATCCGAGCGGCTCGCGCGCACGATCCTGCAGCGCGCGGGCCGCTCGAGGTGTTCTTCATCTACTCCGGACTGCACGCCGTGTGGTGGTATCGGATCTCGCATGCCCTCTGGCGGCGCGGTCTGCGCTTCCTGCCGCGCGCGATCTCGCAGCTGACCCGGTTCTTCACCGGCATCGAGATCCACCCCGGCGCGACCATCGGCCGCCGTCTCTTCATCGACCACGGCATGGGCGTGGTGATCGGCGAGACCTCGGTGATCGGCGACGACGTGCACCTCTACCATCAGGTCACGCTCGGGGGCACCGGCCACGATCGGGGCAAGCGCCACCCGACGCTGGGCGATCGGGTCGTCGTCGGAGCCGGTGCGAAGGTGCTCGGCGATATCGAGCTCGGCCACGACTGCGCGGTCGGCTCGAACGCCGTGGTCGTGCGCTCGGCGCCGCCGTGGTCGACGCTGACCGGCATCCCGGCCGAAGCCCGGCCGCGCCGCGGGGCGCCGCTCGCCGAGCTGCCCGACGAGGCTGATTTCTACGTGATCTGAGATCCGCGTGCCTCGACGGCCCGCAGCAGTCCGACTGATCCGGCCCGCGCGCAAACGCGAGCCCGCTCTCGGATCATTCCCCGCGCACGACCGCCGAGCCCTTGAAATCAATCACCTAGCGGATGCGCATCGCCTTGGTCTGATACTTCGGCGCGTACTTCACTTTGGCGACTTTCAGGTACACCTTGTCGCCGACTTTGCACCGACTCGGTAGTTTGATCCGGGCCATGGCCTTGTACGTCGCGCCCTTCTTGACCTTGGCCGTCGCCGCCTTGCGCCACTTCTTGCCCTGAGCCTTGCAGTATGCCGTCACCTTTGCGCCGAGCTGCCACTCGGGGGCGACCAGCACTGCCCGTCGGGGGCCGGAGAAGTAGCAGTCGGCGCACGTGATCCAGCTGTGGCTGTTGCTCCACTTCCGAGAAGCACTCGGGTTCGCCTGCACGGTGAAGGTGGCTCGCGTCTCTTTCACCGTCGTCGTGCCGTCGACCTGGTGACGCACCTTGACGCGCAGCTCGTACTTGCCCGGCCGCGCGGAGCTGTCGTACAGGATCTTAAAGCTGTTCACCCCCGCCTCGAGGTCTTCGCTGGGCCGCCACGGCTGCGGTATGCCGCTGACCCCGTTGCGCAAGTCGGCGCGGCGCCACTTCGCGCTCAGCTTTGAGGGATTGATGTAGTCGACCAGCTCGATCCGCACGTCGCTCGGCTTGACCCAGTATCTTCCGCCGTCGGCGGTCGGCGACCCCGAGACATTGACACGGAAGCGCGCCTGCCTATCTCGGCCCTTCGTCGGCTGCGTCAGCTTCGCGGGCAGCGAGCTGATCCTCACTCCGGCGAACTCCGCGCCGCCGTTCGCGCTCTCGTCGGCCGCTGCCGGAGCGACACCGCCGGCGGCGAGCGAAAAAGCGACCAGAATCGCTACCGCGTAGCCGGTCAGTCCCTTGACACCACGCATCAACTGCACCCCGTTCCCGCTCCATGCAATACGCCAGATCATAGCGGACCGGATTCGCTCACGCGCGTCGTCTTCGCCGTCGATCCGGAGTGCGACCTCCGACACCTGTTCCCGATACATTCCGCAGCAACCCGTACTCAGATCACCGATGGCGTACGACCGCTGAAACCTTGGCATCAACCATCTAGGAGTCTCGCGATTCGGTGCCGGACGATCGCAACGCGACGAGCACGGCTTTCGCGTGCGCCGCAGCAGGCATCGAATCGCGGAGAGGCGCCCTACCGCTTGTAGTCGGGGGCGGCCTTCAGCCCGCGGTACTGCTCGAGCGTGCGGATCTTCTTCGCCTTCATGTCCTTCGCCACCTTCTTCCCGACGTAGCGGAAGTGGTACGGCTCCCAGATGTAGCCCGTGATCTTCGTGTAGCCCTTCGGGTAGCGCATGATGAACCCGTACTTGGCTGCGTTCTTCTTCAGCCACTTGCCGGCGGCAGTGCTCGCGAAGCAGGTGTCGAAGGCGCACCCCTGGTTCCCGCCGAAGTCGACGGCGAGTCCGGTCTGGTGCTCGGAGTGGCCGGGACGCGCAGAGTAGGTCTCGGCGGCCTTCCGGCCGTCCCGCGCGACATACGCGTCGAATGTCTGCTTCTGCAGGGCGTAACTGCGGTAGGCGCTGAGGATCCGCAGCTCCACGCCGTCCTTCTGCGCGGCCTGGTGCATCTTCTCCACGGCGCGTGCCGCATAGCCGCGCATCGGCTGACCGTTGCCGTTCGCGATGCCCTTCGGAAGCCGCAGCCCGCTCGGCTTGTACTTCTTCGGCTTCAGCGGGCGATGCTTGTTCACGACCACCTGCGAGGACTTCGGATCATCGATCGCGCGCGGCCGAATCCTGATGCTCTTCGCCGACGTCTTCGTGACGCTCGCCTGCCCGGCGGCGCTCGCCCGGACGCGCACGGTTATCCGATGCGTACGATCCTTCGACTTCAGCGTGTAGGAGCTCGTATGCGCGCCCCCGATCCTCACGCCGTCGCGCAGCCAGTCGTAGTGCAGCTTCGGCTTGACGGTGCCGGTGGACCGCACCTTGGCGCGCATGGTGCCTCCCACCCTCGTGCTGCCGGAGAGCGTCGGCTTCGCGATGCCGAGGGCGGCTGCCACCACCGCGGTGGCCGGTGGAGCCGCGGTCGTCTCCGCCGCTGCCGTCTCGGCCGAAGGAAACACGGGGACGCGCGGCGCGGCGAGGGCCGGCGCGGCCCCGCTCGCGATGAGGGCGAGGGCGGCGACTCCCCCGAGCAGATCGCGTGAGAGAGTCCGGAATGTGCGCATGCAGCGACCCTAACGCAACGTGCGCCCGTGGCGCATCATCCATCGCTCCGTCCGCCGCCGCTCGACGGCGATCATGATCAGGCCGAGCAGCCAGATCGGGACCTGCATGAGGAAGGCCCAGCGGAAGGCGTCCATCGAGTAGTTCTCCGGCTCGCCCGCGCCCTGCAGATCGAGTGCGAGACCGATGAGCGGCATCGCGATCAGTGTCGCGATGAAGCCGCCCATGTTGGTGAACCCGGTCGCGAGCCCGAGATAGCTGCGCGGCGTATGCGACCGCACGACCTCGAAGGCGATCATCGAGGCCGGGCCGCCGACCGGGACCACGATCACGAGCATCAGCAGCGCCCAGAAGGGCGGCGTGCCCGGCCACAGCAGCGTCACGATCCAGGAGAGCATCACGCAGACCGTGATCGCCTCGACCATCCGCACGCGCCGCTCGACGAAGCGGGAGGTCAGCGGTCCGAGGCTCGCGCCGGCCGCCATCGACGCGAAGACGGCGATGCTGAGCAGGCCGGCCGACGCCGCGGGCGAGAGCCCGGCCCCGCCCGTCAGGAACGGCGTGCCCCAGAGCAGCAGCAGCACGTTCACGG
>NZ_JBHSRW010000161.1:0-5248 GCF_042659205.1 Leucobacter soli | reverse complement strand
TCGGGCGCGGGGTCCGGATCCGGCGTCGGCGCGGGGTCCGGTCTGACCGTCGGGGTGACGGCCTCCGGCATTGAGCGGGTGCGTCTGATCGGCGGGGATCCGGTGCGTGCCGCGGAGTGGCTCGGTGGCCAGGATCGCCTGCCGCTCTGGGCGGAGCCGGTGACGATGGCCGGGCCGGTCGAGCTGCTGGTGTTCCTGCGCGAGCAGTCGCTCTCGATCGCCGCGCACCGCTATGGACTCGCACTGCCGCTGGAGGGCGTCGACGAACGGCTGGCGGAGCTCGACGCCGGGGCGTTGCCGGCGGGCTGATCCGGATCCTCGCGCCTGCGCGCGAATCCGCGCGATCCCGAGCGCTGCGGCAGCCGTGGCGCGCGATTTCCGTTCGAGCCGATCGGGCGACTATGCTTGTGTGCTGGTCGTGCATCTTTGCGACGCGCGGCCGATGGCGGGTTACCCGAGCGGCCAAAGGGGGCTGACTGTAAATCAGCTGGCACTGCCTACGGGGGTTCGAATCCCTCACCCGCCACCAAGAAAAGCCCGGTCAGAAGCACATTCTGGCCGGGCTTTCTTTTTGTCTTAACGGTTTAGTCTGCGTTTAGTCTGCGCTTTCAGGGAAAAGCTCGTCGATCACCGCAGCGGCTTCCGGGCCCCGCTTGGCCTGCTCGACGTAGTACTTGAGATTCGCCAACCCGGTATGCCCGAGCTGATCCCGTGCCGCCTCAACCCCCAACCGCTCCGCGACATGCGTCGCGACCGCCTTCCGATACAGCCCGGGCTTCAGCCCCGCGAACTCACTCCCTTCAAGCGCCTGGCGCCACTCCCTCCGCATCGCGTCGGGCCACCTTGGAGTGTTCACCTCGGACGGGAAGACCAACTCGCTACGGGCGTCGATGCGCCTGCGAAGGAGCATCCCGGCGACTGCGTGGGGGAGCTCGAGGTCACGGATCTGCTTGTTCTTCGTGTGCAACTGGATGACGAGCTTGCCCTCAAGGTTCTTCACTACCGTCCGGTCGATGCGGACGGTGAGCGGCTCGGTGTCGAGAGTGAGGCGAGGCCAGCCGATCGCGAGTACCTCTGCAGTGCGGCAGCCTGTCGCCGTGTACATGTCGATCGTGTCAGTCAGACTCCCGTTCCGAGGGTGCTTGCCGATCAGCTTCCGGTCCCATGCCTGCAGGAGACGGCGTATCTTTGCGAGGTCGCCGGCGCGCAGGACCTGCACGTCGGGAGCACCGCGGGCGACGGTCCGGGTCTCCCTGACGGGGTTCTGGTCGAACACCTCGTCGAGAACTGCGAGGAGCATCATGCTCTTGAGAACCGTCCGCACTGACCGTGCCGCTCCGGGGTGCTTCTTCGCGACCGCCTGGACGTAGCGGTCCAGCCTGCCAGGGGTGGCTTCGGAGAGCTTGACGCCGCCAAGGCCTGCGCGAATCGAGTTGAGTTTCGACTTGTAGGTCAGTTTGGTCTGATCGCCGAGCTCGGTGTCGGCGAGCATCTCGGCTTCGTAGATATCAGCAAGCTCACTGATGCGGGTGTCTTTACTGATTCGCCCGAGGGCTGGCTTCGCGCGTTCTGCGAGCGCTTCAAGGAGCGCCGTCTTCGCTTTGCTCCTTGACGGGCCGGTGCGCAGCACTGGGCGGCTGCGGCCATCGAAGTCGCGGAACAGGGCGTAGGCGGCGGGCTTCCCGGATCGGGTGGTGTAGTTGATCTCCCCCCATGCGCCGATCGGTAGTGGCGGGCGCCCCATCAGGCAACCTCAAACTTCGCGGACCAGTTCCCGGCGCCGAGCTTCGCGCCGATATAGACGTGGTCGCCGATCCGGTGGAGCGTGCGTTCGTATGCGATCACTAGGCGCTCGAGCACGCCGAGGTCCTGTGCGATCCACTCTGTATGGGTGCCGAACTTTTCCTCGGCGATGCGGTACTCCTCGGGGTCGATGAGGAAGTGTGCCGCCCATTCGTCTGCGCGGTTCTCGCTGCGGCGAGGGAGTGCGCCGAACATGTCTGGCTCGTCGCCGTGGTAGTCATGCGCGAGCTCGTGGGCCAACACGGATCGTTCCTTCCGGTAGAGCATGCCTGGCTGAAGCCGGATCGTGCGGGTAGGGCGGTGGTAGTCGCCGGCCCTACCGAGGTCACGCAGATCGCAGTACTCGATCTGCACGCCACGCGCCGTTGCGTAGTCGTATAGCTTCTGCACTTTCTGCTCCTTCCCGAGAGGGGGATCTATAGCCCGATGCCATCGTCCTCGAACAGGGGCGGGGGCATGTTGGGATCAATAATCGGGTGTACCTTGTCGAGCATCGCGATGAAGCTGTTCCAATCTTCATTGAGTCTCATCACCGTGGTGACCGATGCGATGTGTTCTCGAAGCTTCGGGTGGCCAACATCTTGGGTCAACTGCTGGTGCATTCTCGCGCGCTTCTTCTTCGCATCGCGCTCACGTTCCGCTTTGATCTCCTCGAAAACTCCGGGAGCGATACGTCGATAGACGATGTTATTGGTGAGATTGCCGAAGTACTGCGGCTTCTTTACCGAGCTGGGATCAAACGGAATTCCACGCAAGCGGCACATTTGCTTGTAGAACTGCGGGTCGAACGTCTTCACCCACGGCTGCAGTTCCTCTGCAACATAGGCTTCGAGAATCGTGGCCAGCGCATCTTTCGCACGCTGCTCTTGATACCCGGTGGCTTCATCGACAAGTGCTGTGATACCCACGATTGAGAGACCGCGAACCAATACCTCGGCGGCTCTCGCAGTCGCTACTTGATTCGGCGGGAGCGCCTTCGCGTCATTCGCTGAGAGGTAGACATTGCAGAGCTTCGGCAGGAGTTCTGCCCGGTATCCACTTGCCTTAAAGCCGCTCGGGTGTTTGAAGGGGATCGGCATCGCGTCTGAGATGATCTCGTCTGGGATGAACGGCCTGAGAGCCTTACCTTGGAGAATGGGCGGAAGTTCGGCGTCGCCGTCTTTGTTCCCAGCAAGTCTCGGGCTGCGGCCGAGAGCGGTGAGGAGGCTTCCTTGCGTGAGCACGCGGGTGCCGTCGCTGAGGACATAGCACTCGATCGCCTGATCTCCGATGCGGATCGGTCGGTCGGGAGACCCCGCAATGATCTCCTTCGGCGGTTCGCTGTTCCACCTTGCTTCGGCAGCTCTTCTTGCTGAGGCCGAGCGTTGCTCTGGACTCAGCTTTGAGGCGAGGGCTTTCCCTCCCGCGCTGCCCTTCATCTCACTCATCGCTCGCCGCCCCTTCGTTAGTCTTCTTGCGTGCTAAGTGTCAATGTAGCACGCATTATGTGAGAAATGCGTGCGTATCTCTATCGGTTTCCAACTAGGCGCTCGCCCGTCTACTCGGGGAGGTCGGCGCCGTCGTCGCCATTGTCAGTGAACGCTGCGCGCGGGAGTTCATCGGGGGCATCATTCTGCAGGAAACGTCCGACAGTGACGGGAGCGATGTGCTCTTCGCTGGCGTTCTTGAACACGATCATCGGGTCTAGGCCAAGGGCGTTTGCTAGAGCGTCCACGTCTTCGGTTGTGAATGACGTTTCGCCTCGCATCTTTCTGAAGTAGGACGACCTGCGGATACCAGAGCGGGAGATGAGGTCTTGGACGGAGATGCCCTTGTCTAGTCGAGCGTTCTCGATCTCCGCAATCACCCGTTGAGTGAAGCTGGATTCGTATTTCGCGTTCATGTGAACAGAGTACCGATTATTGGGACTTTTGTAAATGCGTGCCGTTTTGGGTTGCAGTCGAGTGCCACATATGGCACTCTGGGGGCATGCCAAAAATGGGACTCGACGAAACATCAGCTCGGATCATCCGCGCAGTCAAAGCAGAAGCGGCGCGGCGCGGTGTTACGGGGAAGGCTCTCGCGGGGGCACTGGGGCGGGACAAGAAGTACGTCTACGAGCGGTTCCGGTTCGAGAAGCCGTTCGCCACTTCTGACCTCGAGCCCATTGCCTCCCGGTTGGGAATCACCGCTGCCACGCTGTTTGCGTCAGCGGCGCTCGAAGAGCAGGTTCAGGCTCCTGAGGTGGCCGCAGCATGAGCGCCCCGACGATGGGCTACGCCGGCACTCCCTACGAGCCGACGTGGACGACGAAGCAGGTTGCCGAGTTCCTCGGCCTCGCGGTGCAGACGGTTTACAACCTGCGCTCCGCGGGCGAGCCGGACTTCCCGAGGCCGCGGAAGCAGGGCCGCCTCAACGCGTTCATCCCGTCTGAGGTTGCCGCCTACCGGGCGAAGGTCCTCAACATCCAGGACGAGGGGGTCACGCGATGAGCGCGGTAGTTGAGTTCAACAAGGGGCGCGACCAAGTGAGCGCGGTCTGCCGGAACTGCCCAGACCACCGAGGCGACCTTAGCAAGGGTCACTTCAAGGTGTCCTACCCGACGCGCACCGTCGAAGGCGTGAAGCGTGCGCAAGCTCGCGTCGCTGACCACAACAAGGTCAACCATGCGGAAGAGGTCGCAGCATGAGCGCACTCAGTAGTTTCGAAGATCAGCTCGACGACCTCAAGATCATCACTCTCACGGATGGTGAGGTGTGGTCGGCACGTGATCTGATGCCGTACGCCGGGTACAAGGCGTGGCAGGACTGGTCGAGGGCGATCAACCGGGCGATCGAGTCGGTGAACGCGAGCGGGTTGGACGCTGCGGAACATTTTAGGGGCGCACCTAAAACATCCCCGATGCCGAACGGTGGCACCAAGCAGATCGAGGATGTCGAACTGACCCGGTACGCCTGCTACATCCTCTTCCAGAATGCAGACGCGAGAAAGCCGGAGGTCGCTTTGGCGCAGCAGTACTTCGCGGTGAAGACACGCGAAGCAGAGACTGCGCCGGCCGTGGCCCCGACCGGGCCCGAACTGCTCGCGCTCGCCGTGATCGAGGCGCAGCAGATGCTCGCAGCGAAAGATCAGCAGATCGCCGAGCTCGCGCCTCGCGCTGACGCATGGGATGAGCTCGCATCCGCTGACGGCGACTACGCGGTTGCCGATGCGGCGAAGATGCTCGCCCGGGCTGGTGTCGAGATTGGGCCGCAGCGACTTTTCAACGCGCTCGCGGACCTGTCCTGGATTTTCCGTGGCCCGCAGGGGAAGTGGCGCGCCTATCAGGACAAGGTGGACGCGGGTTATCTCGCTGAGTTGCCGCAGTCGCATCATCATCCGCGGACGGGTGAATCGTGTCGTGTTTGATGGAGGGTAATCCTGTACCGAAAGGAACCCCCGGCATCATGCCCGTCCCATACCCCGC
>NZ_JBHSRW010000160.1:0-5280 GCF_042659205.1 Leucobacter soli | reverse complement strand
GGTATGACAATGTCTGTTCTACCGCGTGATCATGCGGCTAGATCGGGGTTCTATCCACACGTTTTGGCCGGTAACCCCGGGGCCGAGCCTCACCGCACCACGCGCTCGCCCTCTGTTTCTGCGGGTGGCCGGCGGGTGGCCGCCCCGGCCCGAACAGCGGCTCGAGACTGTACGAGATCGTCGAGACTGCACGAGATCGCGCGTCGAACACGTACCGCGCCGACGATCTCGTGCTGTTTCGTGCTGCCTCGAGCCGCCGTGCGCCGCCCCGGGGCCATCGTGCGCCCGCTTCGGCGAGCGAGGAGAGGAACCGGCGCAGTCGGGCTCACGCCCCCGGCGAGTGGTGGCGCACGCGTCCGCCGATCACGGTGAGCGTGCAGGATCCCTCGCCGCGCTCCACGAGCGCCCGCTCGGGCGAGCAGTCGCCCGCCTGCACATCGTCGAGAGGGACGTCGAAGACTGCCAGGTCGGCGCGCAGCCCGGCGCGCAGCTCCCCCAGGTCGTCCCGGCCGAGCACTCCCGCACCGCCCCGGGTGACCGCCTCGACGAGACGCTGATGCAGGTCGTCGCCCGCGTAGCCCTGAGACCGCGCGAGCTCGGCGAGCGCAGCGGCGTCGCCGAGCAGGTCGAGCGACGGCGACGACGAGAGCGAGTCGGTGCCGACCGCGATCTCGTGCCCCTCGCGCAGGTAGTCCGCGACCGGCGGGGCGTCGAGGCCGATCACGCGGTTGGATCGCGGGCAGAGCGCGACGCGGGTGCCCGTGTCGCGCAGCAGATCCCGATCCGCACGATCGAGGTAGATGCCGTGCGCGAGGTGCGAGTCGGCGCCGAGCAGTTCGATGCTCTCGGCGTAGCGCGCGGTCGAGAGGCCGGTGCCGCCCGAGCGGATCAGCGCGAACTCGTCGCGCATGTCGCCGTAGATGGCGAGCACGTCGCGGTTGCCGTGGGCGTAGAGGCTCGCCTCCACCGACGACTCGCCGACGTGCGAGTGGATCCGCATCCCGCGCTCCCGCGCCGCCCGTGCAAGCTCGCGGATGACCTCGCCGTCGAGACTGTAGGGCGCATGCGGCGAAACTCCGACCACGGCGGACCCGGCAGGCTCGGGCGATCCGGCCGCTCTCGCCGCCTCAGCGGAGCGGACGGATCCTCCGTTCACCATCGGATCCGCCGGCGGATCCACCCCCGGGCCCCCATCGAGCCAGGCGAGGAACGCCTCTCTGCCGCCCGCGTTCCAGCGCACCTCGGTCTCGCCGATGGCCTCGAGGTACTCGACGCCCTGCAGCCCGGTCTCGGCGAGCACCCCGCGGGCCGGCTCGTCCGTAACGATCTCGGCGGCCGCCGTGGTGCCGCTGCGCAGTGCGAGCCGCGCCCCCTCCCGGGCGGCGCGCCCCCACTCCGCGGGGTCCTGCACGGCCAGGTAGACGACCTCGAACGCCTCCGACCAGTGCTCGAAGCTGCGGTACGAACCGCGGCCGAGCTCGGCGAAGCCCGTGTACTGCAGGTGCGTGTGCCCGTTCACGAGGCCCGGCGTCAGGATCCCCCGATGCTGCTCGACCGGCAGATCGGCGAAGTCCGAGGGCAGCTCGTCGAGACGGCCGACCCAGGCGATCACGCCGTCGACCACTGCGACCGCGCCCCGTCGCAGGGCCGGGGTCGCCACCGGCAGTACCCAGTCGGCCGCGAGGATCCTGCCCGCCGTACCACCGCTCACTTCTCGGCGCCCCCGCCGAAGCCCTGCTTCAGCGCGCGCTGCGCGACGGCGAAGACCACGAGCGTCGGCAGCAACGACACGAGGGCGGCCGCCGCCTGGCCCTGGAGGTTGATGTCCTCGCGGGTCGTCAGCGTCGTCGCGGCCAGCGTCAGCGTGTAGGAGTCCGGGTTCGCCTGCAGCAGCGTCGAGGCGACGAGGAGGTCGCCGAAGCTCCAGACGAAGGTCAGCGCCAGCACGGCGGCCAGCGCCGGCAGCGCCATCGGGATCCCGATGCTCCAGAACGCGCGGAAGACGCCGGCGCCGTCGAGCGTGGCCGCCTCGATCGTCTCGTCGCTGAGCGACTGATTGAGGAAGGTGTGGATGAAGTAGAAGCCGAACGGCAGCGAGGAGACGCCGCTGATGACGCCCGCGACGAAGAGGTCGCCCGTCCAGCCGGCCTGGGCGACGATAACGAAGACCGGGATCAGCCAGGCGATCATGGGGATCGCGTAGCCGGCGCCGAGGATCAGTCGTGCCGGGCCGGTCCAGCGCTGGCGGTTCACCCGGAAGAAGTAGCCGCCGGCCAGTGAGGTGCTCGCGCAGACCAGGCAGGCGACGAGGCACATGACGAGGGTGTTGATCAGCGCGCGGCCGAGGTCCGCCTCGGTCCAGGCCTCGACCAGGTGGTCGAGGGTGAAGCTCTGCGGCAGCCCGCCGGGAGAGGAGATGTAGTCGCTGCGCTCCCGGACGGCCGTCGAGATCAGGAAGAGGAAGGGGACGATGAACGGCACCGCGATGAGCACGGCGAACGCGGTGCGCAGGCGGCTGCGGCCGGTCATACCGCCACCTGCTTCCGGGCCTGCGAACGCTCACGGCCGAGCATCTTCACGACGACCCCGCCGATGGCCGCGATGACGACGATGAACAGCACGAGCACCACCGACTGCGCCGCGGCCGTGCCGAAGAAGCCGAAGCGCATGAACTCCTGGTAGATCGCGAAGTCCATGGTCGCGCTCGCGAGGCCGGGCCCTCCCCGGGTGAGCACGTAGACCCACGAGAACATGAAGAGGAAGATCGAGATCACCTGGAAGATCATCCAGAGCACGACCGCCGAGCGGATGCTGGGCACCGCGATGTGCCAGAACTCGCCCCAGAAGCCCACGCCGTCGAGCCTGGCCGCCTCGAAGAGGTGCTTCGGCACCGCACTGAGCGCCGCCGAGAAGATGAGCACGCCCGTGCCGAACCCGGCCCAGAGCACGAGCAGGATGATGACCGGCTTGACCGCGGCCTCGTCGCTCAGCCAGGGGCGGGCGACGGCCCCCAGTCCGATCGAGCGCAGCAGCGCGTTGACCGGCCCATCGACCGAGAGCAGCGAGCGGAACACGAGCGCGACCACGGCGGGCGACATGACCGCCGGCAGGAAGTACACGGATCGGAAGAAGCCCGCTCCCGCCACCTTCTCGCGGAGCATGAAGGCGACGATGAGGGGCGCGATCACCCAGAGGGGCAGACCGAGGAGGAAGAAGAACTGGTTGCCGACGACCTGCCAGAACGCCGGATCGGTGAACAGGGCAACGTAGTTGTCGAAGCCCGTGAACTCCGAGACGCCGCCGGGCTGCCAGTCGAAGAACGAGCGGTAGGCGATGTACAGGAGCGGCGCGAAGAGGATCGCGACCTCGAGCGCGACGACCGGCAGGATCAGCAGCAGCGCCGCCGGCCCGCCGGCGAGGTCTCTCCGGAGCCGCGTCCGGGGCCGGCGCGGAGCGCTGCTGCTCCGCGCCGGCGCGCTGGTCGTCGTCATCTCACCCCGCTCCGTCGCGTCAGGAGGCCTTGTCGAAGGCCGTGATCGCCTCTTCGAAGAACTTCTCGGTGGTCATGCTGCCGCTGATGAGCGGCGCCGCGTTGCGCTCGACGACCGCGAGGACCTCGAGCGGGAACGACGAGAATCCGGTGTGGTTCTCGGGGTTCAGGATCAGCGGGACGAAGACCTCCTGCATCGGGGTCGTCGGCTCGGCGTCGACGGCGTTGTTGTTCGGCACGACGTTCGCGACCTCCCAGAGGATCTGCTGCGCCTCGGGGCCGGCCATGAAGTTGACGAACGCGGCCGCGGCCTCGGGGCTCTTCGTCCACTTGGTGACCGACCAGCCGGCCTCGGCTCCCGCGTCGATGAGCGTCTCGTGCTTCGATTCGGGCACCTGCGGCAGGCGCATCACGGTGGTGCTCGGCTGATCCGCGTAGGCGGTCTCGGCAGTGCTCAGTCCGCCGGTGGTGAACATGGCGGCGTCGCCGGCGTAGTACTGATCGAACGAATCCATGTACATGGTGCGGCCGAGGGAGTCCTCGCCGCCGAAGCACCCGGCCTCGTTCATCTCGAGCACGCGCTCGATCACGGTCGTGAAGAGCGGGTCGGAGAGCGGCAGCTCGCCGGCCGTCCACTTGGCGAGGGTGTCGCTGTCCATGAGCTGGCTCGAGATCATGTAGAGCAGGGTCTCGAGCAGGAAGCCGTCCTGCCAGCCCGCGGCGAAGGGCTGGATGCCCGCGGCGTCGAGCGTCTTGCAGGTGTCGATCAGGCCGTCCCAGGTGGCGAGCGCGGTCTCGGGATCGACGTCGGCCTGCTCGAAGAGATCCTGGTTCACCAGCAGCGCGTAGCCGTAGGCGCCGGTCGGGACGATGTAGAGGTTCCCGTCGCGGGAGAAGTTCTCGTCGATGTAGCGGATGTCGTTCGCCGGATCGAGCGCATCCTGCAGCGGGAACAGCGAGTTCCGGTAGCTGTAAGCCTGGGCGCCGCCGTACATCGTGATGACGTCGGGGCCGCTGCGAGAGACGCCGGCGTTGCGCACCTGGTCGAAGTAGGTGGGGTACGGCATCGTGACGAGGTCCACCTCGACCTGCGGGTACTCCGCGTTGAACGCCGCGAGGATCTGATCGTAGGCGTCCGCGCCGTTCTCGTAATTGTCGGGGAGGAAGCTCCACACGGTGAGCGTGGTGTCCTCAGCGGGAACCTCGCCGAAGGTGAGGGCGTCGGATCCGCCGCCACCGCCACCGCCGCCCGAGCATCCGGTGAGGGCGAGGGCTGAGGCCGCGACCGCGGCCAGTCCGGCGAGGAGCCGGGAACGTCGGAGTGTCATGTCGATACCTTTCGGTTACCAGGCGCGAACGGCTTCGCGCTGTGCATCGGTGAGGGGTTCGAGGCTGCCGCCGGCGGCCTCGAGGCGGATCCGCGCGACCTCGCGGTCGATGTCTGCGGGCAGTTCGTAGACTCCGGGAGCCCAGTCCTCGCCCTCGGCGGCCAGGCGTTCGACGGCGAGCGCTTGGAGGGAGAGCGAGAGGTCCATCACTTCGATCGGGTTGCCCTCGGCATCCGCGCAGTTCACGCAGTCCCCGTCCGAGAGGACGTGCACGGTGCGCCCGGATCGCGTCGTGTACGCGTCGACCGCGGCGCGCACACCGCGGCGCGTGCCGAGGCCGTGGAGGTAGTCCATCGGCATCTCGAAGGCGCCGCCGCCCGCCGTGCAGAGGAACGCGCCCTCCGGCAGCGCCTCGACGTGGCTCTCGGTCACGACGCCGGCGAGCCCGGTGCAGGCGAAGAC
>NZ_JBHSRW010000159.1:0-5355 GCF_042659205.1 Leucobacter soli | reverse complement strand
TCGAGGTCGCGGCCGACGACGGCTGCGACCTCGGGCGATAGCGTCCCGAGCCGGGTGCCGGGGTCGACGAGCTCGGGCAGCAGGCGGACCGGCACGCCGAGAGCCTCGGCGAGTTCGCGGTCCCACTCCCCCGTGCGGGGATCGAGCAGGCCGGTGGTGGAGGCGTTGGTGCGCTCGGCGACCTCGGCACCGGTGAGCCAGTAGGCGAGCAGGTCGGGGATCAGCAGCATCCGATCCGCCTCGGCGAGCAGCGGCCCCTCGGTCGCGAGCTGGAACAGGGTGTTGAACGCGAGGTGCTGCAGCCCGTTGCGCGCATAGAGCTGCTCGGCCGGCACGCGCGCGTGCACCGCCGCGACGCCGGCGTCGTTCCGCGCATCGCGGTAGTGGTAGGGCGTGCCGAGCAGTCGACCGCTCCGCAGCAGGCCGTAGTCGACCGCCCAGGAGTCGATGCCGACGCTCGCGATGCCGCCGGGCAGTTCGCGCTCGGCCGCGGCGAGCCCGCGGAGCACCTCCTGGTAGAGGCCGAGGATGTTCCAGTGCAGCCCGTCCCGCGTGCGCACGGGATCGTTCGCGAAGCGGGCGATGTGCCGCGCCTCGAGCCTGCCGTCGTCGATGCGGCCGAGGATCACCCTCCCGCTCGTGGCTCCGAGATCGACCGCCGCGACCGAGTTCGCGGCACCGTCCGCCCGCGCGCTCATCGCAGGAACGCCGCCGCGACGCCCGAGTCGACGGGGATGTGGAGGCCGGTGGTGCGTGAGAGCTCCGGCCCGGTCAGCACGTAGACCGCGTCGGCCACGTTCTCGGGCACGACCTCGCGCTTGAGGATCGTGCGGTTCGCGTAGAACTGGCCGAGGTCTTCTTCGGCGACGCCGTAGGTGGCGGCCCGGTTCGCACCCCAGCCGGAGGCGAAGATGCCGGATCCGCGCACCACGCCGTCGGGGTTGATGCCGTTGACGCGCACGCCGTGCTCGCCGAGCTCAACGGCGAGCAGCCGCACCTGGTGCGCCTGGTCGGCCTTCGTCGCCGAGTAGGCGATGTTGTTGGGGCCGGCGAAGACACTGTTCTTCGACGAGATGTAGATGATGTCGCCGCCCATGCCCTGGTCGATGAGCGCGCGGGCGGCAGCCTTCGAGACGAGGAAGGATCCCTTCGCCATGACGTCGTGCTGCAGGTTCCAGTCGGCCTCGGTGGTCTCGAGCAGCGGCTTCGAGAGCGAAAGGCCCGCGTTGTTGACGACGAGGTCGAGACCGCCGAAGGCGAGGACCGCCTCGTCGATGGCGGCCTGCACCGCGTCGGCGTCGGCGACGTTCGCGGCGACGCCGACCGCGACATCGGCGTTGCCGAGCTCCGCCGCGGCGGCCTGCGCCTTCTCGAGATCGAGATCGGCGACCACGACGCAGGCGCCCTCGGCCGCGAGCCGGGTCGCGATGGCCTTGCCGATGCCCGAAGCGGCGCCGGTGACGAGCGCGATGCGGCCCTGGTGCGACTTCGGCTTCGGCATGCGCCGCAGCTTCGCCTCCTCGAGCGCCCAGTACTCGATGCGGAACTTCTCGGCGTCGCTGATCGGCGCGTACGTCGAGAGCGCCTCGGCTCCGCGCATCACGTTGATCGCATTGACGTAGAACTCGCCTGCCACACGCGCGGTCTGCTTGTTCGCGCCGTAGCTGAACATGCCGACGCCGGGTACGAGCACGATGAGCGGATCGGCGCCGCGGATCGCCGGGCTCGACTCGTCGGCATGCGCGTCGTAATAGGCCCGGTAGTCTGCGCGGTAAGCCTCGTGCAGCTCGTGGAGCCGCGCGAGCTGATCCTCGAGCGACGCGGTGGCGGGGAGATCGAGCACCATCGGCTTGACCTTGGTGCGCAGGAAGTGATCGGGGCAGCTGGTACCGAGCGCCGAGAGCGGCGCCAGCTTCTCGCGCGAGAGGAAGTCGAGAACCTCGGCGCTGTCGGTGAAGTGGCCGACCATGGGCTTGTCGTGCGAGGCGATGCCGCGGATCGTGGGCGCGAGGGCGGCGGCGCGAGCGCGGCGCTCTGCCTCGGACAGCGGCTCGTAGCCCGCGACGACGGCGCCGAAGGGCTCGGGCGCGCCGTGCTCGGCGATGTAGGCGGCCGCGGTGTCGATGATCCGGAGCGAGTTGCGTTCGCTCTCCTCACTGGTCTCGCCCCAGGCGGTGATGCCGTGTCCGCCGAGGATGCAGCCGATCGCCTGCGGGTTCGCCTCCTGGATCGCGGCGATGTCGAGGCCGAGCTGGAAGCCGGGGCGGCGCCACGGCACCCACACGACCTCGTCGCCGAAGATCTCGGCGGTGAGCGCCTCGCCGTCCGCGGCGGTCGCGATCGCGATGCCGGAGTCGGGGTGCAGGTGGTCGACGTGCGGTTTGTTCACGAGGCCGTGCATGGCGGTGTCGATGCTCGGCGCGGCGCCGCCCCTGCCGTGGAGGCAGTAGTCGAAGGCGGCGACCATCTCGTCCTCGCGCTCGAGGCCGGGGTACACGTCGACGAGGGCGCGCATGCGGTCGAGGCGCAGCGTGGAGAGCCCGGCCGCGGTGAGCGTGCCGAGATCCCCGCCTGATCCCTTCACCCACAGCAGCTCGACGTCGCCTCCGGTGACCGGGTCGCGCTCGACGCCCTTGGCCGAGGTGTTGCCGCCGGCGAAGTTGGTGTTCTTCTTGTCGCCGCCGAGGCGGTTGGAGCGGGCGAGGAGCGCCGCCGCCGCCGGGTTCACCGCTGGCGTGGTCTCTGCTGGCTTCGTCATCGAGGATCCTTCACATCAGAAATGTTACTGTCTGTGAAAATAACACGAACTAACGTGATGCACAAGTGGCACCCGCACCCGTCCGCACTCCGCCGGCATGCCGCATCACACCAGTTCGACGAGGCCCCGATAGGGGTCGAGGCGCGGATCCGACGGAGCGAGCTCGGTGATCATCACGTCGATCGCCGAGAGCGGGAATCCGGCCGCCGAAGAGAGCTGGCCGAGCTTCGTCGAATCCACGCAGAGCACGGTCTCGCGGCTGCGCCCGGCGAAGGCCCGCTTCACCTCGGCCTCCGCGAGCGAGACCTCCGAGGTGCCGTGCACGGCGTCGACCGCACTGGCGGAGAGGAAGAAGCGCTGGTAGACCAGGGACTCCGCCGCAGCGCAGGTGATAGGGCCGACGAGGCTTCCGGTGCTGGGCTCGAGCTCGCCGCCCGCGAGCACCGGCGTGACCTTCGGGATCGCAGCCAGCGCCGTGAAGTTCTCGTAGGAGTTCGTGGCGACGGTGACGCTCCAGGCGCCGCGCATGCGACCCGCGAGCGTGCCGATGGTGCTCGATGCGTCGAGGGCGACCGCGCCGGATCTCGGGAACAGGCGCACCGCCTTCGAGGCGATGAGCTGCTTGGCGCGCGCGCCCAGCCCTCGGCGTTCGCCGAACGTTCTCGGCCGGATGGTGGCGACCGCTCCCCCGCGCACGCGCTGGAGCACCCCTTCGCGCTCGAGGCTCTCGAGATCGCGCCGGATCGTCATCGCCGAGACGTCGAAGCGCTGCGCGAGGGCGTGCAGATCGACGGCCCCATCCTCCGTCAGGACCTCGAGGATCGCGTCCCGCCGCCGCTGAGCGTCCACGCTGCTCTGGGTCGCCATGACGCCTCCCCCGAGTGCCGAAATCTAAATGAACACGAACGAACATTTCGAGCGTACTGCACGCCGGAGCCCGGCGGCAGTGGTCTCTATTCGGTCTCGGAGATTGACACTCCCGCGACGGCGGTGCTACATTCGCTTCCGAAAGGTTCAATGAACCAAAATCAGGCAGCGCGGCCTTCCCGCCCTCGCTGCGCGTCGCAGAAAGGGCAACAACAGATGACGAACAGCGCCTACGACCAGGTGGCAGCACGTTCCTCGGCGATGGACCGGGCGCTGGATGCCGGCGCCGGTATCGTCCGCCTCGCCCCGGCCTGGGTACCCCGGGCCTTCTGCACCCCCGGTCGGCGCATCCGTCTGCACCCGGACGACTACTTCCCCTTCGAGCAGGGCCGCGGCGGTATCGACGAGCGCTGGCTCGCCTCCGCCGTGCGAGCCGACAACGGCCCGAAGACCGGCCCGTACGAGGGCCTGAGCCTCGTCGTCGACCCCGACGGCGGCGCCCTCATCCCCTTCGACGAGTTCGTGGGGTACCACAAGGCCGAGCTGATCGGATCCCGCATCTGGGATCGCCACAACAAGTGGCCCATGTACTCGAAGTTCTTCGACAACGCCCAGGCCCTGCCGTTCCACGTGCACCACACCGACGAGAAGGCGGCGCTCGTCGACAAGCCCGGCAAGCCCGAGGCCTACTACTACTCGCCGCACATGAACAACCACCTCGGCCTCCAGCCGATCTCGTTCCTCGGCTTCCAGGCGGAGGTGACGAAGGAGCAGGTCAAGGAGCGGCTCGCCCGCTTCGCCGACGGCGGGGACAACCGCATCACCGACCTGGCGCTGGGCTACCGCACCCAGCTCGGCACCGGCTGGGACATCCCGGCCGGCGTTCTGCACGCCCCCGCGAGCGTCTGCACCTACGAGCCGCAGGCCGCGTGCGACGTCTTCTGCATGTGCGAGTCGTGGAGCAACAACCGCGAGGTCGACGAGGCGCTGCTCTGGAAGGACGTGCCGGCCTCGCACCACGGCGACCTCGACTTCATCGTCGGCCTCCTCGAGTGGGACCTCAACGTCGACCCCTACTTCGTCAGCAACCGCTTCATGACCCCGTACGCGACGGAGCAGTCGGCAGCCGACGGCGGGACAGCGTACTCGGAGCGCTGGATCGTGTTCCGCAGCACCGCGTTCAGCGCGAAGGAGCTGACCGTGCGCCCCGGCCAGACGGTCACGATCACCGACACCGACGCCTACGGCCTCATCGTGGTGCAGGGCCAGGGGACGCTCGGCGACCACGAGGTCGCCGCCGCCACCCTGCTCCGCTTCGGCCAGCTCAGCCAGGACGAGTTCTTCGTCTCGGAGAGCGCGGCCCGCGACGGCGTGCGCATCACCAACCGGTCTCAGACCGACGATCTGGTGATCCTGAAGCACTTCGGACCCGAGAACGGGGAGCTCGGACGGCATGCCTGAGATTTTCGGCGAGACGATGGAGCGGGTGCGCGAGCGCACCGGTCTCCTCGCACAAGCGGCGCGGATCGACTCGTTCATCGAGGCCGACGGCGTCGCGCACGGCACCAGGCGGCTGCGCCTGGTGAACGGCGGCGGCCTCGAACTCGAGCTGCACCCGGACCGCGCGCTCGACATCGGTCACGCGACCGTCGACGGCTGGCCGGTGGCCTGGGCCTCCCCCACCGGCATGACCGGCCCGGACGCCTTCGAGCCCGAGGGATCCGGCTGGC
>NZ_JBHSRW010000158.1:0-5363 GCF_042659205.1 Leucobacter soli | reverse complement strand
CGGCCGATCCGCCGTCGCCAGTACCTGACCGCCGAATGGGCCGCGCTGGCGGAGCGCGCGGGAGTCGGCCGATCCGCGTCCCCGACTACCGGTGCGGCCACCGACGCAGCGCTCGCCGACAAGTGGCACCGCCTCGGCGGTGAGCTCATCGGCCGCTGGAACGAGCCGCATCGCCGGTACCACGACGAACGGCACCTCGAGGACGTGCTGCTCTCGCTCGACCAGCTCGCCGTGCGCGGAGAGCGGATCGCGCCGGCCGCACTGCTCGCCGCCTGGTTCCACGACGCGGTCTACGCCGGCACCGGAACCGACGAGACGGACTCGGCGCGCCTCGCGGTGGCGGCGCTCGCCGCGTTCGACCTCACTCCCGCCCTCGTGCGGCAGGTCGGCGACTTCATCGTCGCCACGGCCCCGGCTGCGGAACTGCCCTCGGTGGACCCGATGCTGGCCCACCTGCTCGACGCCGATCTCTCGATCTTCGGCGCGGGGGAGGAGCGCTACGAGCGCTACACGACCGCCGTGCGCGCGGAGTACGCGCATGTGCCCGAGGACCGGTTCCGGGCGGGCAGGGCCGAGATCCTGCGCGGGTATCTCGCGCATCCCGCGATCTACCGCACCGCGGCGGCCCGGCAGCTGTGGGAGGATCGCGCCCGAGCGAACCTCGAACGCGAGATCGCCGCGCTCGCGTCGCCGACGGCGCCATTGGGGCCGCTGTCGCCGGACGCGGGGAGTATGCCCGAATCGGCATGAACCGGATCGCGGGGAGATTCCTTCTCCGATCCGCCGTCGAAGTGGCAGACTGGCGGCATGCAGTCCACCCGTGCTCCGTCCGCGATCGTCACCGGCGTCGCGCTCATCGTGCTGCCCCTCGTCGCGTTGGCGCTCAAGGGCGTCTCGACCGGCTGGCTGATGGTCATCATCCTCTTCGGGCCGATCATCGGGCTGTTCCTCGGGTATGCGCTGCAGGTCGTGATCGCCGTTCAGGGGTTCCTCGTCCGGCGGGCCCTGTTCGCGGGGTCGGCCGACGCGAAGGGCGCGGCGGTTCCGGGGGCCGCGGCTGCCAGCCGGCGCGCCGCGCTCGCTGCCTGGACGAGCCTGACGGGGATCCTGCTGCTCGGCGTCTTCATGCCGGACGGCGGCGACAATTACTTCGGATCGACCTTCCAGCTGTGGCTCGGCGCCTACGGGCCGAACGCGGACGCCGTGCACGCCGCGACCGACGCGCTCAACACCGCCGTGGCCGGGATCGCCGCACTGCTCTGGCTCGGCGGGTTCGTCTGGCTGGCCGTCGAGTGGTTCATCGGTCTGCGCCGGCGCGCTACGCGGGTATGAGCGGATTGTGGCCGGCGAGGATCTCCTCGCCCTCGGCCACCGGCCCGGGCGGGGTGCCATCGCCGAAGGGCGAGCCGCCGAGCCGCTCGCGGTCGTGCGGATCGAGCCAGTCTCCGAGCTCCGGCCCTGCGGGTACGATCCGCGTCGGATTGATGTCCTCGTGCGTCACGTAGTAGTGCCGCTTGATCTGGACGAAGTCGATCGTGTCGCCGAAGCCCGGGGTCTGGAACAGATCCCGCGCATAGCCCCACAGATGCTCCATCTCGACGAGCCGGTTGCGGTTGGTCTTGAAATGCCCGTGATAGACGGGATCGAAGCGGGCGAGCGTGGTGAACAGCCGGACGTCGGCCTCGGTGATCGTCGGGCCCATCAGATACCGCCGCGTGGCGAGGCGATCCTCGAGCCAGTCCAGCGCCTCCCACAACCGCGCGTACGCGGCGTCGTAGGCCTCCTGGGATCCGGCGAAGCCGCAGCGGTACACTCCGTTGTTCACCTCGGTGAAGACGCGCCCGATCACCGGCCACATCTCGTCGATGAGCGCCTCGGGCAGCAGATCCGGCGCGCCCTCTCGATGGTACTCGCGCCACTGGGTCGAGAAGTCGAGGGTGATCTGGGGGTAGTCGTTCGTCACGACTCCGCCGCTCGGGATGTCGACGATCGCGGGCACCGTAATGCCGCGCGGGTAGCCGGGGAAGCGCGCGAAGTAGTTCTCCTGCAGGCGCTCGGTGCCGAGCACGGGGTCGCGGTCGCCGACGTTCTGCGGCTGCCCCTCGAGGTCGAAGGTCCAGGATCGCACGTCGTGCACCGGCCCTGGGCGGCCGAGCGAGATCACCGGCTCCAGACCGAGCAGACGCCGCACGATGACGGTGCGATTCGCCCACGGGCAGGCGTTCGCCGCGACGAGGCGGTACCGGCCCGGCTCCACCGGCCAGGCCTCCGCGCCCGTGGTGAGCCCGTAGCCGAGCGAGCCGACCTTCGACGTCGGGGGCGCGGCGAGCGCGCGAATCGCATCGGGATCCGCGACGATCCGATCCTCGATGTAGTTCGTGTCGCGATCGAACTCGGCGCCGCTCGTCACGTACGCGCCCCGGGTGGAGTGGGCGTCGTTCGACTGGTCGTTCCCCATGGTCCGGCCTCCCTCGGAATCGATTCGGATCCTACCCGCTGCGGCTCACGGAACCCGGTGAGCCTCCTCCGCCGCGGGTCCGAGCTACAGGGACGGCCTGCCGCTCCGGGGCCTGCCGCAAGCCTGTGTCTGGAGCAGGGGCGCATGCCGCTGTAGGAGATGGAACAACTTCTGCCCGGTGTCCGAATTCTCCAGTAGGCTGACCGGACTTTGATCTCGATCGAAGCACCGCGGGGTCGCGGGTGACCCTGCAATTCCAATGGAGGGATACCTATGCACGACCACCATCGTCCACGCGCGTTCTGGCGTCGAAGCGCCGCGCTCGCCACCGGAGCCGCCCTCGTGGTCTCCGGCGCGATCCTCGGCCTGCCCGCCGCTGCGGTCGCCGCCGAGGCCGGCGGCCAGAGCTCGGGGGACACCGTCTTCCCGAACGTCGGCAACAGCGGCTACGACGCGCTCCACTACGACGTGTCGATCAAGTACGAGCCCACCACCAATGCGATGGTCTCGACCACGACCCTGCGCGCGACCGCGGCGACCGCGCTCTCGTCGTTCTCGCTCGACTTCAAGGGTCTGAGCGTCGACAGCGTGACGGTGAACGGCGCACCGGCGACCTTCGAGCGGATCGACGACGCCGCTGCGACCAAGTTCAAGCTCGTCGTGACGCCCGCCGAGCCGGTCGTCGGCGAGTTCGTCACCGTCATCGAGTACTCGGGCGTCCCGGCGCACTACGTGGACCCCGACGGCTCCTGGGAGGGCTGGGTGAAGACGGACGACGGCGCCACGGCGGTGAACGAGCCGATCGGCGCGATGACCTGGTACCCGAACAACAACACGCCCAGCGACAAGGCCACCCACAAGTTCACGATCGACATACCGTCGAAGAACGCCGCCGGGGACTCCCTCGCCGCGGCGAGCAACGGCGTGCTCCGCTCCAAGAACTCCTACACGGAGGACGGCGTCAAGCGCACCAAGTGGGTGTGGAACCAGCCCGAGCAGCAGGCCACCTACCTGTCGCTCGTCTCCATCGGCGCCTACGACGTCTACGAGAACGACATCGAGCTGCTCGACGGCCGCACAATCCGCGAGTGGTCGTTCCTCGACTCGCAGCTCACGACCTCGCAGGTCAACACGACCCTCGCGAGCCGCGCGCGGATCCAGGAGGTCATGCAGTGGATGGAGAGCCGTTTCGGCCCCTATCCGGGCGTGAGCGCCGGCGTCGTCGTCGACCGCACGAGCCTCGGGTACGCGCTCGAGACGCAGGATCGCTCGTACTTCGAGCGCTCGGTGAGCTTCGGCACGCTCGTGCACGAGATCGGGCATCAGTGGTTCGGCAACGCCGTGTCGCCCGGTGACTGGAGCGACATCTGGCTGAACGAGGGCCCCGCGACCTACCTGCCGATGGCGTTCTCCTACGACAAGGGCGAGAACGCGAGCACGCCCGTCCAGCGTCTGCGCACGTCCTGGAACAGCCGCGCCGAGAACCACGCCTCGTGGGCCATCCCGCCGAAGATCACGAGCGGGGCGCAGCTCTTCAACAACTGGTCGGTGTACCAGCGACCCGGCCAGATGCTCGGCGCCATGGAGGACATCCTCGGCACGGAGACCTACGACGAGTTCATGAGCGAGTGGGTGAGCCGCAACAACGGCTCGCATGCGAGCCAGGCCGACTTCTACGATCTCGCCTCCGAGATCAGCGGCCTCGACTTCACTCCGTTCGGCACCGCCTGGGTGAACGCGCCGACCAAGCCGGCCTGGCCCGGCGATCCCGACCGTCACGAGCTCGCGCCCGCCTCCGATATCGCGGCCACCATCAGCGGCCCCGGCCGCGTCGGGGGCACGCTCTCCGTCGACCTGAGCGCCTGGCCCAAGGTGCTCGACGACGTCTCGATCAGCTGGCTGGTCGACGGCGAAGAGGCCGAGGGTTCGGACGACGGCACCTTCACGCTGACCGCGGATCATCTCGATGCGATCATCGGCGTGAGCGTCACTGCGCAGAACGACCGGGTGGCCCCCATCACCCGCGTCGCCCAGCGCGCGACCCCTGTCGCCGTCGGCTCGCTCCCCGCGGTCGCGGCGCCCAAGGTCAGCGGCACGGCCCAGGTCGGCAAGTCGCTCACGGCCAAGCCGGTCGACTGGGACGATGCGAACACCGCCACCTACCAGTGGCTGCGCAACGGCACGGCGATCGCGGGTGCGACCGCCAAGAAGTACACGGTCGCCAAGACCGACCTCGGCAAGCGCCTCTCGGTCCGCATCTCCGCGAATCGCGACGGCTACCAGCCGAAGAGCGCCACCAGCGAGAAGACCGACAAGGTCACGCTGCAGAAGCTCAACCGCAAGCCGAAGCCGGTCATCACCGGCAAGGCGGCGGTGGGCAAGACGCTCAAGGTGAAGACCGGCACGTGGAACACCGGCGTCACGCTGAAGTACCGCTGGACGGTCGCCGGCAAGAAGGCGGGCACCTCGGCCACCTACAAGGTGAAGAAGGCCGACGCGGGCAAGCGCGTCCGCGTCGTCGTCACCGGCAGTAAGAAGAACTTCGCCTCGGTCTCGAAGACGAGTTCGCCCGTGCGGGTCGCCAAGAGGTAAGGCAACGACCCGCTGACGCACCGCGGGGGCGCGGTCCCGGTTTCGATCGGGATCGCGCCCCCGCGCCGTGCGCGGCCGGCCGGATCAGGCCCGGCCGGCCGTTTCCGCGTCAGTGCTCAGGATCTGCCGTCGTCCGCCGCCGCGTCCACCGCTGCATTCGGCGCGACATCCGCGCACGCATCGACGCTTTCGGCGAGTTTCGTGGCGAGCCGCCGCAGCTCGCGCAGCTCGTCGTCGCTGAGGGCGCCGCCGGCCGAGAGGACTCCGTCGATGGCCGTCGCCATGCTGCCGGTGCCGAAAATCGTGAACGTCG